>JBBQML010000196.1:0-7565 GCA_038328885.1 Verrucomicrobiota bacterium
GGTTCTGCCACAGCGCATCCCAGCCAAT
The DNA here is from genome assembly GCA_038328885.1 of Verrucomicrobiota bacterium. Lineage (GTDB taxonomy): Bacteria > Verrucomicrobiota > Verrucomicrobiia > Limisphaerales > CAIMTB01 > CAIMTB01. Next base: position 29 of record JBBQML010000196.1, read on the forward strand.
GATGTTCACTCCGCGGCCAAGCCGGGCGTTTTGTTGAAAGGCATCCATCGCCAGCAACGGCGAGGAAGCCGCAGACAGCAGGGCCGCGACCAGCGCGGAAAGTGCGAAGGGAATTGAGAATGGGGATTTCACGGGCTTGTTGCTTTGGCGGTGAGAAGTTGAGGTTTTTATCCGGCGTCCTGTTCCGTGCTCGCGGTTGGTGCTGCCCGGCGAAGCTGCTGTTCCTTTTTCAGGAATTCCACGAGATGGTTCGAGTGCGAGGCCAGCAGCGAAGCGGCGCGTTCGGCATCGCCGCTATCGAGCGCGTCGGCAATCGGCACATGCTCCAGCGCAATGGCGACCGGGTCGGCGCCTTGCAGATAGTCCATCGTGAAGCGCGTGCGCACTTGGAAAAATAGCGCGTCCCAGGCCTTGAGCAGGATGCTGTTGCCGGCGGCTTCGACGATGGTGCGATGGAAGGTCTGATTGTGCTCCTGAAAGGCAGCGAAGTCCGAGTGGCGGGCGGCTTCCGCAATGGCTTCGGCTGCCTGCCGCAGCGCCTGGCATCGGCCTTTCAGCCGGGGCGCGGCGTCACGGGCGGCCAATGTTTCCAAAGCGATCCGGACCTGAAACGCCTCAATGGTTTCATCAAGTCGGACCTGCCGGACGGACGCGCCTTTGTTGTTCTGAGCTTCGAGCACGCCCATGGCGACCAGTTCGCGGATGGCTTCGCGCACCGGCGTGGCGCTGATGTGGAATTCCTTCACCAGCGTGGACTCAACCACGCGCTCACCAGGAGGCAACTCACGCCGCGCGATACGCTCAAGCAAGGTATCCCGGATGAACTCGCGAAGGGACTTGAGGGGCGGGACGGGCATCAGGGCACTTCTAACCGGCAAGTCTGGAATCGCTCCAGCCTCGCGACAGTGGGCACGCGGGCTTACAGACGGACAGCATGATAGATGATGCATAATGCATAAAATGAAAACAGGTCAAGTTCGTTCTTGGATTTCGGCTCTGTAGCAGAATTCGTCGATGAACCGGGCGCCTTTGACCCGGTTTGGAGAGGCTGAACGCGGGCGGGGTTGGAGATGATTGGCAGGATTCGCCCGGCGTGCGCCGATTCGGACGGGGGAGGCGAGTGGGCCGAGGTCCCGCCCGAAGAGTTTCTTCGGTTGCTGCGTGCCATCGTAGACATCACACCAGACGCGCGAGTAGCCCCGGGTGGCTCCCAGCCGGACAAAGCCCGCCGCCCGATAGCAGGTGCCTTCGAAACGCTGCGGGTCGGCAAGGGTCTGAAGTGTCCTCGCAAGTCGTTGACTATCAATCCAAAAGTTTCTTGAACTGCAGAAGATGGGCCAAGACGCCGGCCCCTGACAGTCCCGCCGCTTTGCACGCCTCTTGGAGCGTGCCGGGGAAGCTGACCAGCCTCTCCAAATGACCGAGGCCAACTACGCAGAGGTCCAGTACATCATCCGGCGCAAGGATGGCGACGCGGCTTGGGAGGCGGTTGCCCGCGAGCTCTCGGCAGCTCCCATTGAGTTCCATGTCATTGATCGTCGATTGGCTGATGGAGCTGCCCACTTTAAGGCCCGATACAAGATCAGTCTCGCTGGTGCCTTTGCGGCCGCACTCGCGAAGGAGCGCAAAGCCCAACTCGTGACGGGCGATCCAGAGTTCCGCCTCTTGGAGAAAGAGATCAAGGTGCATTGGCTCCATTCCCAGAGCTGAACCGACGCGCACCGCTATGAACTGGCACTTTCGCAAGCTTCAGCCTGGAGAGCCCACCCGTGACCCAATCGTCGGCGAATTCTTCGCTACAGAAGCCATTCAAAACCCCGCGGAGGCGCTTGTAAGGGAGGGAATCCAGAATGCGCCAGACGCGGCAGCTGGGGATCGGATTTCAATTTGAGTACTGGCACATCGGCGGCACGGCGATGTGATTCCTCAGGGTGACGTCCTTGATGGTCAGCGGGGTGAAGAGGTGTGCAGGGGGATTCGACATGTTCATGAACCGACCCGCGCGGCTGGGGACTGCTCCCCGGACTCCTGCCGGAAGTCGACCCACGACGGGCTACTTGGTCCACTCGACCTTGGGCGGTTCGGGCAGGCCGCGGACGCGGTAGGAGGTGCGGAAGTGCATCTTGGCGACCTTGGCCAGGGCGTCGGCGCCATGGCGGGCAACGAAGGCGCGTCCGGCGGTTTCCACCGCGCTGGAGGCTCCTTTGGGGAGGGGCAGGTCGAACTGTTGCTCCAGCCGTTTGAGGCGTTGAACGAACTCGTCGCGGGCGAGGATCGAGGCGGCGGCCACAGCGAGGTCGGTTTCGGCCTTGTGCCGTTGAACCAGCTCCAGTTCGCGTCCGAGGGCCATGAGGGCCTTTTCCACCGTGCCCTTGTCGCGGGCGAACTGGTCGCTGATGGCGCGGACCGGCGGGGGGACCATGCGATGCTTCTGGGCGAGAAGGTTCTCGATGACCCGGGCGTGACCCCAGGCGAGCACGCGGTTGACCGAGCGGTTGGCGCTATGCAGGCGGTTGTAGGCTTCCGGGCCGATGGGAACCACGCTGTAGAGGCAACTCGGGGTGTCGCGGATGATCCGGGCGAGCTTCGCGATCTGGGCGTCGCTGGAGATGTTCTTCGAGTCGCGGACCCCCTGGTCTTTCCAGGCGGTGATCACGCGGGCATTGACGTAAACTCCGGCGATGCAGAGCGGGCCGAAGAAGTCACCCTTGCCCGATTCGTCGATGCCCAACCGCGGGTCGAGGAGTTCCGGATGGAGGACGGCTTCGTAGCCGAGCCCGGCTTCGCCAAGGATCTGCGGTTCGAGCACGAACTGGATGAACTCCTCGGTGCCCTTGCCCTGGATGACGAGTTTGCCGGAGGTGTAGAACGTGACGTTGAGGTCCTTGCGCAGGCCGCTGAAGCGGGCGTAGGGAACGTCGCGGAGTTCGAAGGTGCCATCGCGCACGATCTTCTCGAGGGCGTCGGCCTGGTCGGCGGTCAATTTGGTGGTGTGGCTCGTCAGCGGCGGCACCCCGCGACCCAACCCGGCGGCATTCGGGGCGTCGAGCGTGGATTTCGGTGCGTCGGTGGGCGGTGGGCGTTCTGGAACGACGTGACGGCATACCGTCTCACCGATGAGCCGGTCCACCGGCAAGGGTGAGCAACTTTGCTTTGACGCAGGTGACCGCTGGGCGGAGGTTCCAGGTGAACAAATGTTCTCCTATTTTAGATCATGAACGAGACCCTCACCGAGCGGCAGCGGGCGATCCTGAGGCTGCTGGAGGAACGGCAGGCCGGCGGCGAGCCGCCGCCCAGCTATCGTGAAATCGGCGCCGCGCTGGGGATCGCCAGCGTCAGCGCGGTGGCCAAGCACGTGGCCGCCCTCCGCCGCAAGGGCGCCCTGGTCACCACCCGTGGCAAAAGCCGTTCCATCACCCTGCGTTCCGCCCTACGGGGCTTTCAGCGTCGGATCGTCCACATCCCCCTCTACGGCAGCATTCCCGCCGGCCCGCCGGCCGATCGTCAACAGGATGCCGAGGGATGCGTCAGTGTGGACGTCGAGAGTGTCGGCATCCGGACCACGAGCCGGACGTTTGCCCTGCGCATCCAGGGCGACTCGATGATCGGCCGGCACATCGTCGATGGGGACGTGGTGGTCATCGAGCACGGCCGGGAGTCGCGGCCGGGGGATGTGGTGGCGGCGTTGATCGACGGGCAGAGCACGTTGAAGACCTACCTGGTCCAGCGCGGTCGGCCGTTTCTGCGGGCGGAGAATCCCCGGTACCCCGACCTGATCCCGGCGGCGGAACTGGTGATCCAGGGGGTGATGGTGGCCTTGATCCGGAAACGGGGATGAGCAAGTCGGATGACGCAACGGCGGCCGGGACCGGAACACGCTCGATCGTGCACTTGGATGGCGACGCCTTTTTCGCGGCGGTGGAGCAGGCGGCCGATCCGCGGTTGCGCGGCAAGCCGGTGGCGGTCGGCGGGGAGCGCCGGGGGGTGATTGCCAGTGCCAGCTACGAGGCGCGGCGGTTCGGCCTGAAGGCGGCGATGCCGACGGTGCAGGCCCGGAGGCTCTGCCCGGGGTTGATCGTGATTCCGGGGGACTTCGAACGGTACGAGCAGTTCAGCCGGCTGATGTTCGCCTATGCCGAAGACCACACGCCGCTGGTGGAGGTGCAGGGGTTGGATGAGGGCTACTACGACCTCACGCCCAACCACGCCAAGCCACCGGCGGAGATCGCCGCGATCGTCCAGCGGGCGATCCGGCAGGCGCTGAAGATCACCGTCAGCGAGGGGTTGGCGTCCAACAAGCTGGTGAGCCAGATCGCCAGCAAGGCGCATAAGCCAGCGGGGTTCCGGGTGGTGCCGCCGGGCGAGGAAACCGCGTTTCTGCACCCGTTGCCGAACCGCTGGCTGCCCGGGGTCGGACCGGTGCTGGGCAATCGGTTGAGCGCGGCCGGGCTCGCGGAGATCCGGCACATCGCCGCCCTGCCGGTGGATCTCCTGGAACTGGTGGCGGGCACCCAGGCCCGGCAATTGCTGCTGTTCGCCCGCGGCATCGACGACCGGCCGGTGGTGCCCGAACGGACGCCGCAGAAGAGCTACTCCGCCCAGGAAACCTTCGCGGTGGACCTGACCGACGAGCAGTTCGCCGAGGCGACGCTGCGGCACATGGCCGACGAACTGTTCGCCAAGGTCCGGGCCGACCGGCGCGCGATCCGCACCTTGACGGTCACGCTCAAGTACAACGACCACGACCAGGCGCAGTCGGGCGAGAGCCTGCGCGAGCCCACCAACCTGGAGATCGACGTGTACGGACGCCTGCGTGGGTTGCTCCGGCGGGCGTGGGCGCGCCGGGTCAGCCTCCGCCAGGTGGGGCTCAAGCTGTCCAACCTGTACGACGGCCGGTTCGCCGGGGAACTGGATCTGTCGGGGGAAGGCGCGGGGCACGAGCGGCGGGAGCGGGCCATCCTGGCGGTCGAGAGGTTGCGCCAGCGGTTCGGGGACGGGATCGTCGAGCGGGGACACGATTTCACGCTGCGCGATGGACCACGGGAGCCGACCTCACCGATCCCCGTGGCGGTGTCGGCATCGGCGCCGGCGTTGAACACGACGATCCGGGTGTCGGCGAAGGTGGTCGTGAAAGTGGCGGCGCGGCGGGTGCCCACGTACATCCCCCTGGGCTGCCATTCCCACTACTCGTTCCTGGATTCCACGCTGTCGCCGGAGCAGGTGGTGGGACTGGCGCGGGGGCAGGGCATGCCGGCGATCGCCCTGACCGACCTGGGAAACCTCCATGGGGCGGGTGAATTCGCGCTGGCCGCGCAGCAACAAGGGGTGCGTGCGATCTTCGGTGCGGAGGTGAACACCCGTTCCGGCCCGGTGCTGCTCTATGTGCAGAACCGGACCGGGTACGCCAACCTCTGTCGGTTGCTGTCCCGGAGTGCGGAGGTTCGCGCGGGCGGGAGCGGGGCCGGGGCTGAGGACCGGGAGGCGGGGCGGGGTTCGAAGGTGGAGACCGATCCCGAGGCGGCGGTGGTCACCCGGCAGCGGCAGGTGGTGGCGCGAAGCCTCCTGGCGGAACACGCCGAGGGATTGCTGGCCGTGGGCGGCGACGACGCGCTCGTGGAGATTTTTGGGGCGCGCTTCCACCGGGCGGTGACGCGGGCGGACCAGGCGGGGCATCCGCGGGGTGTGCTGGTGCCGCGGACGCATTACGGCGGCAACACGGCGGTGGAACGGCGGCATTTCGACATCGTGCAGAGCATTCGCACGCGGACGCTTCTGGCACAGGCCCACCCGGGGAAGCGGAGCGGCGACCTGGGGTTCCGCTCGGCGGCGGAGCTGCCGGCGTGGTGTCGCCAGAACCCCGAGTTGCTGGGGCGGACGCACGCGATTGCGGAGGCCTGTGAGTTCGTGTTTCCGTTCGGCCCGCCCCAGTTCCCGGAATTCCAACCGCCGGAGGGTTCGACCTCGCGGGTGTTTCTCGGGCGATTGGTGGAGGAGGGATTGCGTCGGCGTTACGGGGCGGGGGCGGGAGCCTTGCGCGGGCAGGTGACAGAGGAACTGGGAATCATCGCCGCCGTGGGTTACGAGGCGCTCTTCCTGCACACCTGGAGCCTGCTGCAGGACTGCCGGGCGGCGGGCATCGACTGGATCACGCGGGGGTCGGCGGCGGACTCGCTGGTGTGCTACTGCCTGGGCATCTCGAATGTCTGCCCGATCCGGTTCGAGCTCTATTTCAAGCGGTTCCTGAACCTGGAGCGGATGGCGTTGCACAAGCTGCCGGACATCGATGTGGATTTTCCGCACGATCGGAAGGACGACGTGGTGCGGCTGTTGTTCCGGAAGTTCGGGCCGGACCATTGCGCGGTGGTGGGCGGGTTCTCGACCTTCCAGGCCCGCAGCGCCTTTGGCGACGTGGCGAAGGTGCTGGGGTTGAGCGAGGGACAGGTGCGGCGGTTCACGGATCGGTTCCCGTGGAGCGGGGGTGCCGACCTGCGCGCGGCCCTGGAGCGGGGCATCGAGACCAGCGACATGCCGTTCAACGAGGAACCGTACCGGACGGCGCTCGAACTGGCGGCGCTCCTCGACGGTCGGCCGCGCAATCCCAAGATGCACCCCTGTGGCGTCGTCCTGACCCGGCAACCGGTCCACGAACTCACGCCGACCTTCGTGTCCAACAAGGGTTGGCCGACAACCCACTACGACATGGACATCACCGAGGCGATCGGACTGGTGAAGATGGACGTGCTGGCCCAGGGCGGGCTGGCGGTGTTGCGGGACGCGCGGGCGGCCATCCGTCGGAACCACGGCGTGACCGTCGACCTGGAGGGGCTCGCCCCGTGGAAGGATGAGAAGGTCTGGGAACTGATCGCCGGTGGCGGCAGCCGGGCGGTGCATCACATCGAGTCGCCGGCGATGCTTAACCTCTGCCGGATGACGAACGTGCGGGAGATCGACGGCCTGGTGGCCATCGTGTCGGTGATCCGGCCGGGGGCGGCGAACGAGAACAAGAAGGTGGCGTTCACGCGGCGGTACCAGGGCATGGAACCGCCGTCGTACCCGCATCCCAGCCTGGAGCCGTGTCTGCGGAGCACGTTCGGCCTGGTGGTGTACGAGGAGCACATTCTCCAGATCGCCGAGGCGTATGCCGGGTTGCCGGCGGGGCGGGCGGACCAGTTGCGGCGGGCGTTGGTGAAGCAGAAGCCGAAGATCATCGCCGGGATCGAGGGCGAGTTCTTCGCCTGCGCTGCGGCGCGCGGTCATCCGCGGGAGAAGACGGCCGAGGTATGGGAACTGATCACGGGGTTCCAGGGGTACGCCTTCAACAAGGCCCACTCGACGGCTTATGGCGTGGAGGCGTACGAGGCTGCCTGGGTGAAGAGCCGCTACCCGGCGGAATTCCTCGCGGGGGTGCTGAGCAACGGGAAGGGGTTCTACTCGCCCCTGGTGTACGTTCTCGAATGTCACCGGCTGGGGTTGCGACTGCTCCCGCCCTCGATCAACGAACCCGGCCCGGGTTTCGTCGCCCGCCCGGATGGCGCCA
>JBBQML010000197.1:0-7561 GCA_038328885.1 Verrucomicrobiota bacterium
TGAACGCGGCGCTACGCCGGCTGGGCTACGGCCGGGACGAGATGACCGGGCACGGCTTTCGCAGCATGGCGTGCACGTTGCTGAACGAGCAGGGGTGGAACCGGGACGCGATCGAGCGGCAGCTGGCGCATGCCGAGCGGGACCAGGTGCGGGCGGCTTACAACTATGCGGACTACCTGCCGGAGCGGCGGAAGATGATGCAGGGGTGGGCGGATTACCTGGATGGGTTAAGGCGGGGGGCGGAGGTTGTGGGGATCGGTAAGATGAAGGTTGCCTGATCCATTATCACAATCAAATCATGAACACCGAATACGTTCCCTTCATGCAGGATCTCGAGGCCCGCTACTGCGCGGCGAGCGGGCTCGCTGACCGGTCCCAGTACAAAATCTTCTACGGACCGGTGCGGCCCGCCGAGATACTCGCACTTGGTATCAACCCCGGCGGCGAACCCGCCGAGATGATGCCGGACGGGGTTCGACATCGCGTTGGGCCCAAGATCGGTGCGGCCTCAGCCGGCTACTATGAGAACAACGAGAGCGATCTCCTGGACTGCACCTGGCCGGAGAACAACGTGCTAAAGCTTCTGATTCCCCTCGTCGGCGGAGAGCGGGAATCCGTCCGGGCGCGGGTGGTGAAGACCAACGTGGCGTTCCGTCGGTCTGCGAAGGTCCACAAGATCGATATCGACCGGGCGAAAGCTGAAGCGGCTCCGTTCCTGGCAGAGATCATCGGGGTGGTGCAGCCCCGGCTCGTCCTGCTGACTGGTGTGAAGCTCGATGAGTTTGCTCGTCGCTATTGCCGGGAGTCAGCGCCTGCTGGCGAAACCATTCGCGACGATGGGGTGAAACAGACTGTCTTCAGGGCGGCGCGAGTCACCCTTCGGGCCACTGCGGCGCCCGCGCTGGCAGTTCAGGTGGCGCATGCCTCCCAGTTCAGCTGGACCTACGAGCGTTACCAGGTTGCCGAGCGGCTGCAGGCACTGCTCACCTAACCCATCTCGGTCGTGAGGGTCCCGATCTAACGTTGTACTGGACTAGTGAGATCGGGACCCTCATATGGGTTGAGAAGGGGGCGGAGGTGGTGGGGATTGGGGTGGCTAGGGTGGCGTAGGGGCTGGATTCTCGGGGCTGCCGCCTACTTCGCCAGCACGTTGGGAGTCGGACTCTTCCTTGATCAACTTAGCAAGGTGCTCCTGCCGCTCAGCGGGTAGTGACCTCAGTCTGGCCCAGGTGATTTCCACGCCGCTGCGGAGTTCGGCCTCTGCAGCTGTTTCTGTGATTACCTTCAGCCGGGACCAACCAGAACCAATCTTCCGCACGTCTTCCTGTAGGGACTCAAGGGCGCTCGCAATCTTGTAAAGAGGAGGCGTCCCGATCCGAACGACGTGTTCATACTCGTCGAACCGGAGGTCAAAGGTCCGTGAATATGAATCCCCGGCGGCATCGGACCACTTTGCCTCGATCTTCAGCGTTTCGCCCTTTAGACGGTCGAAGTTTCCAATCGCATTTTCCAGGAAGACCTCCATTCGTTGGCCGCGTGCGAGCAACGCTATGCCGGCCTTGAAGGGACCCGCCGCTGAGAGGTCCAGACCACCGTGAATGGTGAATGACCGATCTGGAGTCAATCGCAGGCCATAGGCGGGGCCATTGCCGATATTCTCGATTAGCAGGTTGATGATATTTACGTGCGCTTCGTGAAGGCCAATAGTCACACCGATGTCTGGGCGATTCGAGGACTTCCGAAGCTCTTGGTTTTCCCGGACAAGACAGCGCGTGAGATACGCGTACCAGCCGGTAACAGCCAGTAGCAATAGACTCGCAACTGAATTCACAGCCGCAGCGTTTGTAGTTAGCCAAGTAAGCGAACCAGCCATGACGCCTCGTCCCTTTACCGAAAGTTCAACGCCACATTCTCCCGCATAGGTGGGTACCACCGGGCGCCTCGAACTTGGATGACATGTCGACGAAATGCCAAAACGTCGACATGTCAGCCCCCATATGTCGACGCTGTCGACAAACCATGGGATTCGTTCGATGTATCAATTTCCTATCAATTTCTGACAAATTGATAGATCGCCCCAAGGCCATGATTCCATTGGTCGGATGGGTTTCAGCGGTGCGCGGTCCGGTCTATGATGTGATTCAGCGCGCTGCCGACCCGGCACGCGCCAGGCCAAGAACAAAGCGTCGAAGAATCATGGGATTACCTTCCGCCGAGCCCATTGTGTCGGTCGCCACGGTCGCGGTGACAGAGCAGATATGAGCAATCCCTTCTTCGACCACCCGATCCTGAACTCGCCCTACGCCTGTCCCGCCCGGCACTGGGAGCTCGACCCCACCGGCCAACCCACCCAGCAGATCCTCGAGTCCCGCCGCTCGGCCGAGTTCATCACCCCGATCCCCAAGCCCCGCAAGCGCAAGGGCGCAGCCGAGCAGGCGCCACTGGTGTTCGACGAGGGCAAGGGTCTGTCCACTAAAGAACAGCAGTACGACCACACCGCCGTGATCAACGGCGTGCGCCAGGAAGTGGACCGCTGGCGCCGCATCCCGAACCCGAATGACTGGCATGTCACACCGACCACCGCGCGGCTGCTGCAGCACTGGCGGCACCATGACTTCAGCGGCGTGCGCCCGTTCTTCTGCCAGATCGAAGCCGTGGAGACCGCCATCTGGCTCACCGAGGTGGCGCCTCAGGCCGGCAAGAGTGGCAGCCGGTTCCTGGAGCACCTGGCCAAGGCCAATGCAGACGCCAACCCGGAGCTGCAGCGCCTGGCGCTGAAGCTCGCTACCGGCGCCGGCAAGACCACCGTCATGGCCATGCTGATTGCCTGGCAGACGCTGAACGCCGTGCGCCAGCCGAACAGCAAGCGGTTCAGCCGCGGGTTCCTCATCACTACGCCCGGCCTGACGATCAAGGATCGGCTGCGGGTACTCCAGCCCAATGACCCGGACAGCTACTACCAGAGCCGCGAGCTGGTGCCCGGCGATCTGGTGGAGGATCTCAAGAAGGCCAAGATTGTCATCACCAACTACCACTCCTTCCGGCTGCGGGATCGCCTTGAGCTGTCGAAGGGCGGGCGCTCCCTCCTGCAGGGCCGCGGCGAGCCACTGAGCACGGTGGAGACCGACGGCCAGATGCTCCAGCGCGTGATGCCGGACCTCATGGGCCTGAAGAACATCCTGGTGCTGAACGACGAGGCGCACCACTGCTACCGCGAGAAGGCCAAGGACGTTGAGGACGATGACGAAGACGGCCTGAAGGGTGACGACCGCAAGGAGGCCGAGCACAACAACCAGGCCGCGAGGCTCTGGCTCACGGGGCTCGAGATCGTCAACCGCCAGCTCGGCGTGACGCGTGTCATGGACCTCTCCGCCACGCCCTTCTTCCTTCGCGGCTCCGGCTATGCCGAAGGCACCCTTTTCCCCTGGACGATGAGCGACTTCTCCCTGATGGATGCCATCGAATGCGGCATCGTCAAGCTCCCCCGCGTGCCGGTAGCCCAGAACATTCCAGGCGACGAGATGCCGATGTTCCGCAATCTCTGGGAGCACATCGGCAAGAAGATGCCGAAGAAGGGCCGCGGCAAGAGCGGTGCGCTCGATCCCCTGGCAATCCCCGTGCAGCTCAAGACAGCACTGGATGCCCTGTACGGGCACTACGAAAAGACGTACCGACTCTGGGAAGCGGCGGGCATCAACGTCCCGCCCTGCTTCATCATCGTCTGCAACAACACCTCCACTTCGAAGCTGATCTACGACTACATCTCCGGTTTCCAGCGGGAGAACGAGGACGGGAGCACGACGCTGGAGAATGGCCGCCTGGCGCTGTTCCGCAATTTCGACGAGCACGGCAACCCGCTGGGCCGCCCCAAGACGCTCCTCATCGACAGCGAGCAGCTCGAATCCGGTGAGGCCCTGGACGACAACTTCCGGCACATGGCCTCTGACGAGATCGAGCGCTTTCGCCGGGAGATTGTTGAGCGCACCGGCGACATTCGCCAGGCCGAGAACCTGACTGACCAGGACCTCCTGCGCGAGGTCATGAACACCGTGGGCAAGCCCGGCCGGCTGGGTGACGCCATCCGCTGCGTCGTCTCGGTGTCCATGCTGACCGAGGGGTGGGATGCGAACACCGTGACCCACGTGCTCGGTGTCCGCGCCTTCGGTACCCAGCTACTCTGCGAACAGGTCATTGGCCGCGCCCTGCGCCGCCAGTCCTACGATCTGAACGAGGAGGGGCTCTTCAACGTCGAGTATGCCGACGTGCTCGGCATTCCGTTCGACTTCACCGCCAAGCCAGTCGTCGCACCACCCCAGCCGCCGCGGCCAACGATCCAGGTCAAAGCCATGCGGCCCGAGCGCGACGCGCTGGAAATCCGCTTTCCCAGGGTCCAGGGCTACCGCGTGGAGCTGCCGGAAGAGCGCCTGTCCGCCGAGTTCAACGACGACTCGATCCTGGTGCTGACGCCTGACCTGGTGGGCCCATCGGTCACCAAGAACGCGGGCATCATCGGCCAGGACGTGGACCTGAGCCTTGAGCACCTGCAGGACATGCGGCCTTCGACCGTGCTCTATCACCTGACCCAGCGACTGCTGTACACCAAGTGGCGCGATCCGGGGGAGGAGGCGAAGCTGCACCTCTTCGGGCAGCTGAAGCGCATCGCCCGCCAGTGGCTCGACACCTGCCTGAAGTGCAAGGGCGGCACCTACCCGGCGCAGCTCATGTACCAGGAGCTGGCGGACATGGCTTGCGAGCGCATCACGGCGGGGATTACCCGCAGCCTGGTCGGCACCAAGCCCATCAAGGCGTTGCTCGACCCCTACAACCCGGTGGGCTCAACCAGCCATGTCAATTTCACGACGTCGAAGGCTGACCGTTACGAAACCGACTCCCGCCGCTGCCACATCAATTGGGTGATCCTGGATAGCGACTGGGAGGCCGAGTTCTGTCGCGTGGCGGAGGCCCACCCTCGGGTAATTCGCTACGCCAAGAACCACAACCTGGGAATGTTCGTGCCCTACCGATTTGGCGGCGAGAGCAAGAAGTACGTTCCCGACTTCATTGTGGTCGTGGATGATGGCCGTGGGTCCGAGGATCCTCTGTACCTGGTCGTGGAGATCAAGGGCTACCGGCGGGAGGATGCCAAGGAAAAGAAGTCCACCATGGAAACCTACTGGGTGCCAAGCGTGAACAATTTGGGCCGGTTCGGCCGGTGGGCGTTTGCCGAATTCACCGATGTGTACCTGATCGAGGAAGACTTCAAGGACAGGGTTGCTGCGGAGTTCGAGGCGATGCTCCAGAGGTTATGAATACCCCTTTGCCTTTACACGTCACCCAAAACGTGTATATAAAGTGACCATTGTCTATACATATACGCCCAGAAACCCATAGAAATGGCCAACATTCCGCCTCTGACCACCCTGAATCCCGCCCGCTTCGACAGGCCCGACATCCTGAAAAAGCTGACGGCAGCCAGCCGCCAACTGGCGGAACTGAAGGGGGTCGCGGCGTCCATGCCCAACCAGGGCATCCTGATAAGCACTCTGGGCTTGCAGGAAGCGAAAGACAGCTCCGAGATTGAGAACATCGTCACCACCCACGACGAGCTGTTTCGCAACGCCGCATTTCCCGAGGGCGCCACCCCGGCAGCCAAGGAAGTCTCCCATTACCGGCAGGCCCTCCGGGTTGGGTTTGAAGCGGTGCGCGATACCGGGCTGCTAACCAACAACCATATCCTGCACATCCAGTCCGAACTGGAACGCAACAGTGCGGGCTTCCGCAAGTTGCCGGGCACCGCGCTGAAAGCGAGCGACGGTCGTACCGTGTATACGCCACCGCAGGATCATGCAGCGATTGTGGCGCTGATGACCGACCTGGAGCGCTTCATCAACGACGACAGCCACTTCGCTACCGATCCCCTGATCAAGATGGCGCTCATTCACCATCAATTTGAAAGCATCCATCCCTTCTACGATGGCAATGGGCGCACCGGCCGCATCATCAACGTGCTGTACCTGGTCCAGCAGAAGCTGCTGGATATCCCCGTGCTTTATCTGAGCCGGCACATCGTGCGCACCAAGTCTGACTACTACCGTCTACTCCAGGAGGTACGCGATCACGGTCTCTGGGAGGACTGGGTGCTGTACATGCTGGAAGCTGTCGAACAGACCTCCATCGAAGGCATTGCTGCGATCCAGGCCATTCGTACGCTGCTCTTGGACTACAAGCACCGTATCCGTGCGCAGTTCCGCTTCTACAGTCAGGACCTCATCAACAACCTGTTCTCACATCCTTACACGAAGATCGAGTTCGTACAGAAGGATCTGGGAGTCTCGCGACTTACCGCGACCAGCTACCTCAACAGGCTCACCGCCGGTGGTTTTCTGCACAAAAAGAAAATTGGGCGTTCCAATTACTACATGAATCTGCCTCTCTATGGCGTTCTGACCGGCGAAACGAAGCCGGCGGGCAAATCGTGACCCGCAAAACTCGGCACAATTGCCTGATTAGCGCCGTGACCGGCCCCTGCACTGGCTGAGAAAATCCCAATGGCCAAGAAGAAATCCAGCAAATCCGCCAGCAAGACAGTCGAGACCCTCATTCATGACGAGGCCCGGCGCAAGAACATCCCGACGGCTGAGTACCAGTCGGTGATGCAGAAGGCCGAGCAGAGCCCGGTGCGGATCGCCTATGAGCGCCGCAATCGCGATTTGGACCCGCAGTTGGTCTGGCGGGGCAAGGACGAGCAGGACTGGAGCGACCTCGTCGTCCACGCGCCACCACTGTATATCCAGGAGAAGGTGCATCCCAAGGCGCTGATCGACGACCTGCTGCGTGAGACCAAAGAGCGGCAGCACGAAGCTGGTCAGACTACGGCGGACTTGTTTGCGGACTTCAATGGCATCCCGAAGGATGCGGGCAAGACCGAGTTCTACCGACACGACCAGAACTGGTCGAACCGGATGATCCTGGGGGATTCGCTGCAGGTGATGGCGAGTCTTGCCGAGCGGGAGGGACTGAGAGGGAAGGTGCAGTGCATCTACGTGGATCCGCCGTACGGGATCAAGTTCAACAGCAACTTTCAGTGGTCGACAACAGACAAGTCTGGAACAAGTACCGATGCGCCCGACAAGATTAGTCGGGAACCTGAGCAGGTAAAAGCCTTCCGCGATACATGGCGCGACGGCATTCATAGCTACCTCACCTACCTTCGTGATCGATTCACAATCGCTCGGGATTTACTTACTGATTCCGGTTCAATATTTGTGCAGATCGGCGACGAGAATGTGCACCGAGTGCGGGCATTGATGGACGAGGTTTTTGGCGAGGTAAATTGCTGCGGCCAAATCACTGTCGTTAAGACCGCCGGACAAACGTCGGAGCTGATTGCCGGCACATCAGACTTTCTGCTGTGGTACGCAAAGGAACGGGGAACCATCAAATTTCGCGATCCCCTTGTTGCTAAGAATCTTGAAACCGATAAGGCGGGAGTCTATCGGTGGGTTCACGAGAAGGATGGCAGAACTCGTCCCCTTTCAAATGACGAGCGAGCAAACGGCAG
>JBBQML010000198.1:0-7558 GCA_038328885.1 Verrucomicrobiota bacterium
CGCGCTCGACGTCCTGTACGGAGAGGGTCGGCCCGAAAAACTGCCGGAGCCCCCCCACGGCCAGCACCCCGGCGACGGCCGTCCGCAGGGAACCGGAGGCCACCGCCAGGCGATAGCGCCCAGCCAGCGCCGCCACCAAACCGGGCACCTCCGGGAAGACCGGGTTCCGTTCGCGAACCAGTTCGAGAAAGAAACCGGCCTTGCGCTCGAGCAACTCCTCCGGCGAACCGTCCACCGTCCGGCCTCGAATGAGTTCGAGCAGGACGGTGCGGTCCGTGGTCCCCACGAACCGGCTCCAGTCCCCGATCCCCGCGAGATCGATGCCCAGGCCCTCCAGCAATCGGCCAAACGCGGCCTGGTGCAGCGGCTCGGTATCCGCGATCACCCCGTCGAGATCAAAGATCACCGCCTGGGTGCCCTCCTGAAAGTCAGTCATCGTGGGCAGGCTACCGGGACACCCCGCAACTGGCGAGGCCGCGCCGGCCTGCCCGGTCTCCCGCAGGCCGTCACGCCAGTTTTCCGTTGCCGATGCGAGTCGGGAGGCCGACCGTGGCGACACACCCCAACCGGAGTGCCTGCCATGAAAGTCAAACCAACCAAGACCGGCAACGTGGTGATGGAACTGCGGCCGACCGACGACCCCCTGATCGAGCAGGCGGAGCGCTCGACCGACCTGGGCCGGATCCAGCGCGTCCTGGTTCCGGTGGATTTCTCCCCGAACTGCCGCAAGGCGGTCACCTATGCCATGGCGTTCGCGAAGCAGTTCGGCGCGAGGATGACCTTCCTGCACGTCGTCCAGGTGAACTACGCCTACGGCGAATTTGGCGCGATCGACTTCACCGCCCTCGAGCGCGAGATGCGAGCGGGCGCGGAGAAGGAACTCCTCGGCCTGCTGGCCGAAGCGAACGCCGCCGGGGTCGCCGCCGACTCGCTCGTGCGCGAGGGCAGCCCGCCCAAGGTCATCGCCGAGGTCGCCCAGGAGGCCGGCATCGACCTGCTGGTGATCTCCACGCACGGCTACACGGGCCTCAAGCATGTGCTCATGGGCAGCATCGCCGAGAGCGTCGTCCGCTACGCCCCCTGCCCCGTCCTCGTGGTCCGACAGAACCAGCAGGATTTCGTCAAGCCGCCCACCTGATCCGACCGGCCGGGGATCGACGCGCCCTCAGGACGGGGGGCCACCCGGACCGACCGCCCCCCCCGGCGGTGGCGGCGGTTCCAGCAGCAGGTCGTCAGGCTCCACGTGAACCGTGACATCGGCAATCCGGTGGCTGGAAGCCAGCAGCCGATCCTTGACCGCGTGGGCGATCCGGTGCCCCTGCCGCACACTGGCGTTGCCGTCGACGGTCACGTGGATGTCCATCGACAGCCCGAGACCGATCTTGCGCGCCCGGCATTTCTCGATCAGGACGACCCCCTCAACCTCCCCGGCCAACCGCCGGATGCTCTCGATGCGCGCCGGGTCGATGGCCGCGTCCATCAGGTCGTTCACCGACTCCCGGAGAAAGCGCAGACCGTTGAAGGCGATGACCCCGCAGGCGGCGATGGCCGCCCAGTCGTCGGCCTGCTCGAAGCCCGGTCCGCCCAGGAGCGCGATGCTGATGCCCACGAACGCCGCCCCGGAGGTCAGGGCGTCGGAACGATGGTGCCAGGCATCGACGCGCACCGCGGTGCTGCCAAGTTCTTCACCCACCTTCAGGACCCGGCGGGACAGCACTTCCTTGGTGATCACCACCAGCGCGAGCACAGGGAGCGTGAACCAGGCGGGGGCATGGTGGGGGCTCCGAATCTCCAGCACGCTGTGCCACCCGATCCAGAGGGCCGCCACCAGCAGCAGGACCGACACCACCACACCGGACAACGACTCGGCCTTGCCATGGCCGTACGGATGGTCGGCGTCGGCGGGCCGGGAGGAGATGTGCATGCCGCCCATCACCACCAGGGAACTCAGAATGTCCGAGGCGGACTCGATGCCATCCGCGATCAGCGCATACGAATTGCCCAGCACCCCGGTGACCAACTTCACCACCGCCAACGCGAGGTTGACGAGGACGCCGGCCAGCGCCGCCCGGATCCCCAAAAGGTAGGGGCTCATCGGTTTCGGGCGCCCCCAGGTCTACGGCCTCAGGTGCACCCGCACACCCGCAGCCCGCAGTTCGTCGAGTTGAGACCGGCGGGCGGTCGAGCTCAGCGGGTTGCCGTCCAGGTAGAGTTGAAGGAAAGGCGCGAATCGCTGTTCCCGATCCGATTTCACCCAGTCGATCGCCGCGGAAAGGTCCTGGATGCGGTTCCGTTCCAAGAAAAGCAGATGCAGGTTGTCCAACCCGGCGAGCGGCCGAAGGTCGGCGATCCGGTTCCCGCTCAACGACAGCGCCGACAACCCGGACAAGCGGCCGATGACCTCGAATGAGCGCAGGCGGTTGTCGTCGAGGTACAGGGAGGAGAGGCGCCGCAGACCCTGGAGGGGCGCGAGGTTCTCCACCCGGTTGCCCGAGACATACAGTGTCGCGAGGTTGGTCAGACCGGCGAGGGGGTCGAGGTCGCGGACCTGGTTCCGAGCCAGGTGCAGGTACTGCAGGGTCGGCAGCGTGGCCAGCGGTGCGAGGTTCTCCACCCGGTTGCTTTGGACGTCCAGGAACTGCAGACGGGTCAGGCCGGCCAGCGGCGCGAGGTCGGTGATCCGGTTGCCCGCCAACTCGAGCATCGCCAGACTCCGGCACTTCTCCAGGCCGTCCAACCGGGTGATGTCACGTCCACGCGCATCGATGGTCGAGACGTTCAACACGTCAGCCTCGACCAGCGGTTCGGTGGACTCCCGCTTGGCGAAGACCTGGCGGCGCACCGCGGCCTCCAGCCCGGAATCGGGGAAGAGGGGTTCGGCCTGCACCAGCATCGCGGTCAGGGTCGCGACGGCAGCAAGGAACCACGCCAAGCCACGATTTGCGGTTCCGAGGTTCATCCGCGTCGACTCAGTCGACCAACCAGGCGAGGACAGCCTTCTGGGCATGCAGCCGATTCTCCGCCTGCGCGAAGATCGTCGAGGCATGGGCCTCGAAGGTGGCGTCATCGATCTCCTTGCCTCGGTAGGCGGGAAGGCAGTGCATCACCAGGGCCTCCGGCGCGGCGAGTTTCACGAGCGCGGCATTGATCTGGTAGCCCTGCAGTTCCTGGATCCGCTGGGCACTCTCGCTTTCCTTGCCCATCGAGACCCACACATCCGTGTAGAGCAGGTCGGCGCCCTCGGCAGCCGCCTGGAGGTCATCGGTGCAGAGGACGCGCCCCCCCGCCCGGGCGAGGAGTTCGGGACTGGGTTGGTACGCCCGGGGAGCCGCAATCCGCAACTCGAAGCCCAGCCGCGTGGCGGCCCAGATCCAACTCGCGGGCACGTTGCAGGCGCCGTCGCCGACAAACGTGACGACCCGCCCCGCGATCGCGCCGCGCAACTCCTCGAAGGTGAGGATGTCCGCGAGAATCTGGCAGGGGTGCTCCTCATCGGTGAGGGCGTTGATGGTCGGAATCCCTGAGTGCGTGGCAAAGTCGACCACCTCGGCCTGGGCAAACGTGCGAATCACCGCCCCGTGCACCATCCGGCCCAGCACCCGTGCGGTGTCCTTGATCGGCTCCCCGCGCCCGAGTTGGATGTCCCCCTTGTTCATGAAGAGAGGACGCCCGCCCAATTCATGGATCCCCACCTCGAAACTCACCCGCGTGCGGGTCGAAGACTTGGAGAAGATCAGGGCCCAGGTCTGGCCCTCCAGGGGGCGCGCATGGCCGCCACGGTGGGCCTTGAACTCCGGCACCCGCGCGAGGATCGCCTCGATGTCGGCGCGCGCGAGTTCTTCGAGACTCAGCAAATGCTTCATGAGCGCAGAACCGCCTGCCCGGCCGGTTCCAGCCAGGGCAAGTCGTGGTCAATAGACCACCCACCCCCACTCGTCACGAACGAACATCCGAAAACCGCCCCGAGCTTCCCCAACCGACAATCGGCAATCGGCCATCCTCGGCACCCAGTCTCCGGCCCCCTCTCACGCCACCCGTCCCAGCACTTTGACGAGGTACCGCAGTTCCTCGTCGGGATCCGCACCCTCAGGCAACGTGTGCTGGAGTTCCTCCCGCAGCGCCTCGCGAAACCGCTTCCGCAACCGGTGAACCGCCACCTTGACCGCACCCTCGCTCATCCCGAGCCGCGCAGCGGCCTCGAACTGCGACATGTCCACCGCCTCGCGCCAACCAACCCGCCGCCCCCGGAGCCCGCATTTGACGCTCCCGGCCCGTCTCCGCAGAGTCGGCGGCCCGATGGCGCACCTCCATGAGAAGATCGATTTCACCGTCGCCATCTTCGTGGTCGAGCGCGACCGCGTCCTGCTGATCCACCACCGCCGACTGGACCGCTGGCTCCCGTTGGGCGGCCACATCGAGTTGGATGAGGATCCCGAGCAGGCGGCGCTGCGCGAAGCGAAGGAGGAAAGCGGCCTGGAGGTCGAACTCCTCGGCGAACGCCCCCCCACCACCGAACCGGGGACCCGGGCGTTGATCGCACCCCGGTTTCTGGACATTCACCGCATCACCGCGACCCACGAGCATATCGGCCTGATCTACTTCGCCCGCCCGTTGGGCGGCGTGCCCGTCCTGGCCGGGGAGGAACACCACGACATCCGTTGGTGTGCCAGCGCGGACCTTGACCGCCTGGAGCCGCCGATGAGCAACGCGGTGAAGTGGTATTGCCGCCAGGCGCTCACGGAAGTCCCGGCCACGCCCGCCGCCGTCGACGCAACCTCCGGCGCCCCCCGGCTTGGCGCCTGAGCGCGGCTCCGCCACACCGCCACACCACCACATGTTCAGGCATCCCGCCAGGATCAAGACCGGGGCGTTCATTCTCGAGGGACTGAACTCCGTCTCGACCACGTTCTACTTCTACTTCGTCTACTGGTTCCTCAAGTCGGAGTACCAGTTTGGCAGCCGGGAGAACCTGCTCTGGGCGGTGGGCAATGGCTGCGTGTACGTGGCAGCCTCGCTCCAGGGCGGGCGTTACGGCCAGCGCCGGGGCTACCTCCGCGCCATGCGGCTGGGATTCGCCGGGATGGCAATCTGCTTCCTCCTGGGCTGGCTGGTGAACCTGGGCGGAATGCCGGACCGCTTCGAGATCCCGCTTCAGGTCGTGCTGATGATCCTCGCGACGGTGGCGATCTGCTTCACCTGGCCAAACTTGGAAGCCCTGGTGAGCGAGGGGGAACCGGCCGACCGCCTCCAACGGTACCTCGGCATCTACAACCTCGTCTGGTCCGGCGCCGGCGCCTTGGCTTTCTTCGCCGGCGGCGCGCTGATCCAGGCCCTCGGCGCACGCAACCTCATCTTCCTCGTCCCCGCCCTGCTCATCGGCGGCCAGTACTTCCTCGCCGCCAAGCTCGAGCGGGAAGCTGCGACCCAGGGTCGAATGGATCCCACCGCACCTTCCCACCCGGTCGCCCTGGCCCCAGAAGCCGAACGGGCCCGGAGCCCGGTCAGCCCCCGCGCCTTCCTGCGCATGTCCTGGCTCGCGAATCCCTGCGCCTACGTCGCCATCAGCACGGCCATACCGCTGATCCCCAGCCTCGCCGAGCGGATGGGCCTCGATGCCCGCCTGGCCGGGTTCTTCTGCTCGATCTGGCTGTTCTCCCGCACTGCCACCTTCGTGGTACTCTGGCGCTGGACGGGCTGGCATTACCGCTTCCGCTGGCTCGCCGGGGCGTTCGTCGGGATGGTGCTGGGCTTCCTCTTCATCTTCCTCAGCGCCGCGATCCCCGGGCTGAGTCGCGCCGAGGTGCTCCTGGTCTCCACCGTCGCCCAGGTCGTCTTCGGCGTGGGACTCGGCCTCATCTACTATTCCTCGCTCTTCTACTCCATGGACGTGGGCGACACGAAGGGTGACCATGGCGGCATCCACGAGGCCGCCATCGGCGCCGGCATCCTTGGCGGGCCGCTGGTAGGAGCCGCCGCGCAGTTCCTGCGGCCGGGAAGTCCCACCGCCCCCGCCTGGGCCGTCAGCGCCGTCCTCGCCGCCGCCTTCGGGGTGATCCTCGCCCTGCGTTATCGCCCTGAGCCACCGCCAGGGACACCCTGAGCGCTTGCAGCCCCGGCCAGCCCTGGGACAGGGTGGCGCGAGTCTTTCGGATCGCCTTACCAACATGTCACTCCTTGCGGGCAAGTTCGGCATCGTCTTCGGGGTCGCCAACAAACGCTCGATCGCCTGGGCGATCGCGCAGGCCTGGAAACAGGCCGGTGCCACCCTCGCCTTCACCTACCAAGGCGATCGCCTGAAGGAGAATGTCGAGGAACTGGCCGCCATGTTCGGCGCCGATACCCTGATTCTCCCCTGTGACGTCACCAAGGATGACCAGATCGAGGGGGTGTTCTCCGCCGTCCAGACGAAGCTCGGTCGTCTCGACCTTCTCCTACACAGCGTGGCCTACGCACCCCGTGAGGCCCTCGAGGGCGCCTTCCTGAATACCAGCCGCGACGCCTTCCGTATCGCGCACGACGTCAGCGCCTATTCCCTGGTGGCCCTGTCCCGTGCCGCCGCCCCCCTCATGGCCAGCGGCGGCAGCATTGTGGCGATGAGCTACTACGGTGCCGAAAAAGTCGTGCCGCACTACAACGTGATGGGCGTGGCGAAGGCCTCGCTCGAGGCGAGCACCCGCTACCTGGCCTATGACCTCGGCCCCAAAAAGATTCGCGTGAACTGCATCAGCGCCGGCCCCGTCAACACGCTGGCCGGCCGCGGTATCTCCGGGTTCAACGACATGTTCCGCCACTATGAGGCCCACTCCCCGCTGAAACGGAACGTGACCCTCGACGAACTTGGCGCCACCGGCGCGTTCCTCGCCAGTGATGGCGCGGCGGCGATCACCGGCCAGGTGCTCTACGTCGATTGCGGCTACCAGATCATGGGCATGTAACCTCCGTCCACTTCCTCAACCCTTCGGCGCCTCGCCCCCGACCCCGGCCCGGACCTGCTGAACGGCCGACCAGGACCAGACGGACAGCCCGTTCAGTTCACGCACCGCCAGGTGGCTGCCCGAGACGGCGAGGTGGGCCCACGTCTCCTCCTCGGTCAACCGGCGCTCACCGGCCACCACCAACCGCCCCGGGTCCGCCTCGATGAGGTAGAGGATACCCCGCTGGTCGAGGGCCAGGATCCGTTTACCCTGCGCGACCAGGCTCAGGTACTTGCCGAATTTCTGCTCGCTCTCCCACCGCTTCACCCCCGACGCAAGATCGATGCACACCATCCGCTGACTCTTGGCGTGGAGGTACGCGTGCCCCCCGACCACCACCGGTGTCGACATGTAACCCTCGATCTTCAAGCCCCAGTCCTCCCGGATCTGCCATGCATCCCCGGTCCGGCTCACATTCCATCCATGGGTCTGCCCTCCGTAGGACGCCGTCAGCAGCCGGTCACCCACCGCCACCGGAGTCAGGATGTTCATCCCCCGGAAGCTCTTGATCGACTGCGTCCAGAGCACCTTCCCGTCGGCCGGCAGCACGCCGGCGAGCTTGTCACGCGTCTGGACCACGAGCT
>JBBQML010000199.1:0-7536 GCA_038328885.1 Verrucomicrobiota bacterium
CCGCCTGGTCGCTCCTCACCAGGCGGGCCTCCACCTCGGCCCAACCCGCCGGCATGGCCACATGGCCCGGGCCCTGCGTCGCATCCCGCAACCCGCGCAGGATGTCGACCTCCACCAGTGGATCCCCGGCCGTGCCCAGCACGCCGACCAGCGCGGAGAGTGTGTCCGCCGCCCGCAGCGATGCCGCAACCGGGACCAGCAGAGTCAATACCAGGACGAAGACCTTCATGGGCGGCAGCAGGCTCGGATCATTCGCGGGCACGACGTCGACCCGTCAGTTCCTCCACCAGGGGCTTCGCGTCATACACCCCGCGCAACGCCGCCAGGATCGCCCGCGAATCCACCGACACCGCGCGTGCCGTGACCTCGTCGAAGGCATAGTCGAGCACCAGAGACGCCAGGTTGCCGTCGAAGATCAGCCCGACGAGTTCACCCGCGCGGTTCACCACCGGACTGCCCGAGTTGCCGCCGATGATGTCCGCCGTGCTCACGAAGTTGAACGGAGTGGCCAGGTCGAGCCGCCCTTTCCGCTTGAGCCACCGCTCCGGGATGTCGAATGGCGGCCGCGCCTCCTGATCCGCCGATCGCTGGTAAAGTCCGGCGAAGTCGGTGAACGGAGGAACCTCCACGCCGTCTTCGACGTACCCCTTCACGATCCCGTAAGCCAACCGCAGGGTGAAGGTCGCATCCGGGTAGCTGTCCGCCCCGTACAGGGCGAAGCGCGCGCGGGCGATCGCCGCATGGGCCTGCTGACGGATCTCCTCCTGGGCCTCCGCCACCGCCCTCAGTTGGCGTGCCTCGGCATCGATCAGCCGTGCCACCTCGATCAGCGGATCCGCCGCCGCACGCACCGCGGCCGCGCCCCCCTCGTATAGCTGACGCCGGAACGCGAGGTCCTTCACCTTCGTCCCCGCCACCAGTTCGGCCGCCCGCGCCCGGGGCGAGCGCCCGGCGAGCACCGACTGGACCACCGGATCCGTGGCCCCCAGCTTCACCGCGAGAAACGACAACGAATCCGCCAGCCGCACGACCTCGAAGCCGTCGTGCAACGGCTGGGGTGAGAAGAGGGCCAATTCCAGCGAGGTGCGGTTGGAGTCCCGAAACTCCCGGAGCCGTTCGCCTGCCGGCTTCACACGTTCATCGCCGGCACGGAGCAAGGTCCGCGCAATGTCGAAGAGTTCGCCATGGAAGCCCCAGGCGCCCTCCAGGAAACGCTGACGTTCGGCCTGCGCCGCCAGGACCTGCTGCGCCGAGGTGATCCGGTCGAACGCTGCCAGCGCCTCCACTCCGCCCGACGCCGTCCCCAGCCGCTCCCGGAAGGCACGCTCCGACTCGGCCAGGCGACCGAAGAAGACCGGATCCTGCAACCCGGCCAACTGGCCCAGACGCGCCTTGCGCCCGTTCTGGACGCCGAACAGCTCGTCGCGCGCCTGTCGCGCGTTCTCCCGCGAGCGCGACGCCCAGGCGGCGAGGCTGACTTCCATCCGGTTCAGCCGCTCCAGCGCGGCCGGCACGCCCCGATCGCGGACCGCGGCCAGCTCGGCCACAGTGAGCAACCTGCTGGTGCGCCCGGGATGGCCCGCCACAAACACGAGCTCGTTCGCCGTGGCACCCGCCCCGCTCCACCGCAGGAAATGCTTCACCTTCGCCGGTTGACCGTTCTCGTACGCCCGAAAGAAGGCCACATCGAGGCAGTAGCGCGGGAACTCGAAGTTGTCGGCGTCCCCGCCAAAGAACGCCGCCTGCTCCTCCGGCGCGAACACCAGACGGACATCCGTGTATCGCTGGTAGCGGTAGAGATGGTACGCCCCGCCCTGGAACAGCGTGACCACATCACTCCGCAGTCCGGTCTGTTGCTCGGACTGCTGCTCGATCTCCGCCAGGACGCGACGCCGGGCCGGGGCCGCCTGCTCCGGTGCGAGGCTTGTCGGGACCGCCGCGTTGACCCGCGCGGTCACATCCTCGATTCCGACCAGAACGTTCAGTTCGAGGTCGGGGCAGGGGAGTTCCTCGGCGCGGCTCCGTGCGAAAAACCCTTGCCGGATCAGATCGCGCTCCGGGGTGCTCAGCTTCTGGATCGCGTCCGATCCCACATGGTGATTCGACATCACCAGCCCGTCTTCCGAGACAAACGACCCCGAGCCGCCGGTCTGAAAGCGGACCGCCGACTTCTGCAGATGTTCCATCCAGGCGTCGGTGGCGTCGAATCCGTGACGCTCACGCAGTTGCTGCCGGGGCGGTTGGTTGAACAGCCACATCCCTTCATCGGCGGGCGCGGCAGCCGTAAGGAGGCCGGCGAGCAGGAGGACGGCGCTGATCCGGTGAGAACGGGGACAGAGTTGGCGCATGAGCACGGTGGAGGCTGGTGGTTGCGGAGGGTGTCGCCGCGGCCACACGGCCACGGCCCACGGTGGCTAGCAGCATTCGGCCCTCCGGGCCAGTGCGGTTTATCACGCGCGGTGCCGTCCCTGACCCCGGGGGACTGGGTACTGGAGAGTGCCGATCGGAGATTGCCGATTGCCGATTGGGAAGGTGCGTCGGGGGGTGCCGGGGTGCCGGGGGGTGCCGGCGCCTCGGGCAATCTCCAGTCCTCAATCGGCAATCTCCAGTCCGCAATGTCCCTCCCCACCGCCCTTGAACCGAAGACGCCCCCACGCCAGCCTCGCGGCGACGTGGCTCCGTTGCTCCTGATATCCCCCATGTTTCCGCCCATGGAGGGAGGGCTACCCGACCACACGGATCGCCTGGCGGCCGTGCTGACGGCGCATCGCTCCCTCCAACTCCTCACCAGTGTCGGGGTGGAAACGCGGAGGTCCTTTCCGGTGCATGCCCGCCTGCGCACCTGGCACTCCGCCGCCCAGCTCCACCGGGCCATCGCCGAAATCGCTCCCTCCGGTCCGCTGCTCTGGCAGTACGTCCCCCACATGTACGGCCGCGGCGGGGTCAACTTCGCTCTCCCCCGCGTGATTCGCGCCCTCCACCGGGCCGGACGGCGGCAAGTGGTCATCGTCCACGAAATCGCCGCGCCGTGGTCCCCCTGGCCGCACCGGGCCTTTTACGCCCTGGCGCACCGCCTGATGTGGCAGCAGATCAGCCAGGCCGCCGATGCCCTGGGGGTGTCGACCGACGGCTGGCTGACGCAGTTGCGCTCCCGACATGGGTTGAGCCGGGGGGTCCGGGCCCCCGCCGGCACCGTCGACCGCTTCTTCCTCGCCCCGTCACCGGCGAACCTCCCCGTCGTCTCGGTCGACCCGGGTCACGTGGAACACTGGCGATCGGCCCAGGGGCTGAGCGGCGCCACGCCGACCGTGGGCTTCTTTGGATCCCCCGGCAGCGGGAAGCAATTCGAGTGGGTGCTCGCCGCCTGGCGCGCCATGCGCCGCAGCGTGCCGGCCACTGCGCTCGTGGTGGTAGGAGGCCGCCCCGACCTGCCCCTGCACCAGGAGGAAGCGCCTTGGTTCAAACCGCTCGGGTACCTCGCCGCCGGACCGGCCTCCGCCGCCCTGCAGGCGTTGGACGTTCTCCTGCTGCCCTTCGTGGACGGGGTTTCGGAACGGCGGTCATCCTTCATGGCTGGACTCGCCCACGGGCTGCCCATCGTCACCGTGCTGGGTCCGGCCACCGGCGCCACCCTCAGGACGGCGGACTTCTTTTCGGGGGTGCCGCCGGACCTGGACGTCTTCATTGCCGCCGCGCTGGCCCTGACCCGTGATCCGGTGCGGCGGCGGACCCTTGGGGACCGGGCGAGGGAGGCCTACGTTGCCCGTTACGACTGGCCCCGACTGGCGGACGAACTCGTCCGCCACCTCGGCTAACTCGTCTCGTAGTCGCCGTGGTGACACGGCGCACTCATTGGCTTTTCGGGGTTTTCTTTGCGTTGTTCTCGTCTCGTAGTCGCCGTGGTGACACGGCGCATTCTCAACGGTCTGCTAACCCTTCCCCAACCGCTTCAAGACCTCGGCCGCGAAGACCTCGTAGGCCGCGGATGCCACGCTGTAGGGGTCGTAATGGATGATCGGCTTGCCGAAGCTGGGCGCCTCCGCCAGGCGGGTCGTCCGTGGAATCACCGTGTCGAACACCACCTCGCGGAAATGCTCGCGCACCTCGGCCACCACCTGCTGGGACAACCGCGTGCGTCCATCGAACATGGTCATCAGGACCCCGATCAGGTTCAGCGATGGGTTGATGCCGCCGTCGCGGAGTTGATCCAGCAGACGGCGAATGGTCGAGACCCCCTCCAGCGCGTAGTACTCGCACTGCAGAGGTACCAGCAGATGGTCCGCCGCGGCCAGGGCGTTGAGCGTGAGCAGGCCGAGTGCCGGCGGGCAATCGAGCACCAGGATGTCGAACTCGCCTTGTCCCCGCAGCGGGTCCAACAGCGATCGCAAACGCGCCAGGCGATCGTCCAGGCGGCCTAACTCCAGCTCCACCCCGCACAGATCCACTTCGCTTGGGATCACCGAAAGGCGCTCGAACGCGGTCGGCTTGATCCGCTCGATCGCCGTGCCGTCGCCCAGCAGGGGCCCATAGAGGCTGCCGCCCTCCGTCTTCTCCAGACCCAACCCGCTGGTGGCATTGGCTTGAGGATCCAGGTCGACCAGCAGGATGCGCTGTCCAGCGGCGGCCAAACAGGCGGCGAGGTTGATGGAGGTCGTGGTCTTGCCGACCCCCCCTTTCTGGTTGGCGACCGCGACAATGGGCACAACAGGCACGGCAGGATTAAACGAGCCCCGACCCGTCGCTCGCAAGCGTCGGCGCACCGCTGGCAGCAGTTCCCCCAATCGACAATCGACAATCCACAATCTCCAGTCGGCAATCTCCAGTTCCCAGTCCTCGGCAATCCGTGGACGCACCGTGGACGCGCCGGGCTTGCCTTCTGTCGGCAGGGCTGGTTGAAAGCGGCGGACCGCCGGTCCTCGATTCGCATGACCTTGAAATCGCCCGCCCGCCTGGGCGACCCGCGGCAGGTGGATGGGGCGGGCGCGCGCCAACTCATCGGCCAACTGCCGGCGGTGGCCTGGCTGGCTCACACCATCCACGGCGACGAGACCGAGGGATCCGACGCTGCGCTTCGGGGCTGCCACCTCCCTCCGTCCATGAAATGCATCGCATAAACGCGCCGGGGCCCCGCGGTCAACCGGTTGTCCCGCGGATCGCCCGCCGGAGCTTCCTACGGGGTGCCCTCGCCACCACCGCGGCCTTGGTCGGCGCTGGTTCGGGCGGGTGCGCGGTTCGCCGGGGCGGTCCCGCCGCGCCGCGGGTGGCCACGTTCTCCGCGGAAGTGACGGTGCCTCCGGGGCACGGGATGATGGGGGGTGCCTGGGTTGCCCGGACGATCGCCGATCCGCTCGAGGCTCACGGCTTCGTCTGGCTGCCCGCCGAACCGGACCGACTGCCGGTCGTCTGGGTCACGGTCGACTGGTGCGAAATTCGCAACGACGCTTTCCGCCGTTGGCAGGAGGTGCTCGCCACGGCGGCAGGTACGACCCCCGACCGGGTGATGGTCAGCACCGTCCACCAGCACGATGCGCCGGTCGCAGACTTGGAGGCGGAGGCGATCCTGCGGGCGGCCGGGTCCGCCGGTTCGATTTGTGACCCGATGTTCCACGAGAATGCGGTGCAACGAGTCGGTCGGGCGTTGCGAGCTTCCCTGGTGGCGGCCCGGCCGGTGAGCCACGTGGGGCAGGGACAGGCGAAGGTGCTGCAGGTGGCGTCCAACCGGCGCTACGTCATGCCGGACGGTCAGGTGCGGTTTGACCGTACCAGCGCCACGCGCAATGCCTTCGCCATCGCGGCAGACGAGGGCCTGATCGATCCCTGGTTGAAGACGCTGAGCTTCTGGGACGGTGAGGTGCCGCTGGTCGCACTGCACTTCTACGCCGTGCACCCGATGAGCTATTACGGCCAGGGTGAGGTGTCGGCCGACTACCCGGGCCTGGCTCGACGGCAGCGTCAGGCGGCGCTGCCAGGGACGCCCCAGATCTACGCGTCCGGGTGCAGTGGAAACGTCACCGCAGGCAAGTACAACACGGGCGCTCGCGAGTTGCGGCCGGTGCTGGCCGAGCGGTTGCGGTCCGCGATGGAGGCGGCCTGGTTGATCACCCGGCGTGAGCCGCTCGCCGGTCGTGAGGTCCGCTACCGCACGACCCCGCTGTGGCTGGAGCCCAGGGCGGACGCCGGGTTCACCGAAGCCGACCTGGTCGCGGCACTGGCCACGGAGCAGGAACCCTTCCGCCGGTGCCTTCGGGCGATGGGGCTCAGTTGGCGGCGGCGGGTGGCGGCGGGACTTCCCATCGAGGTCCCCTGCCTGGACCTCGGCTCGGCAACCCTCCTCCTGCTCCCCGGGGAGAGTTACGTTGAGTACCAACTGGCGGCCCAGGCCCTTCGCCCCGGGGACTTCGTCTGCGTGGCGGGATACGGGGATGGTGCAACCGGGTACATCCCCACGGAGGCCCACTGGGCGGAGCGCGATCCGAACCTCGGGGATTGGTGCTGGGTGGCCCCCGGGGCGGAAGCCCGGATGCTGGCGGCTCTGCGGTCGGTCCTCCTCTGAGCTCCGAGGGCCGCACCGCACGTCACCACGTCAACCTTACCCCGTATTGACGTTGGACGAACGCATCCCTCTCTGCGAAATAAGCGGCGAAGGCCAATGTTCCACCTCCGATCCACGGCCGCGGTTCCACTGCTCCTTTGGCTGGCCCAGGCGGCCGCTCCTCTACGCGCAGCCGAACCGGGAACCGGGGCGCCCCTAGACCTCGTTCGCGGCCAAACCCGTCGGATCGCCTCGGTGGCCGAATTGAGGACGGCCCTCGACGCAGCCAACGATCACCAAACCACGACCACCCTCCTGCTCGCCGACGGCACCTATCGACTGGAGGGGCCCGCCCTCCAAATCCGTTGCCCGGGCCTGGTGCTTCGCAGCGCCTCGGGCAATCGCGACGCGGTCATCGTCCGGGGACCGGACGAAGGGCCGGATGCGACCGTGGCGAACGTGTTCACCGTCGCCGCGAACGACGTGGTGATCGCCGATCTGACCCTCGGCTACTGTCGACACCACGGCATCCAGGTGCGGGGGGAGAGCCCATTCGACGTCTCGGGCCTGCGGGTCCACAACTGCCGGATCGTGAACTGCAATGAGCAGTTCATCAAAGGTTCGTCGGCGGACACGGACCCTGTCGGCGCCACCGACGGGGTGATCGAGCAGTGCCTGTTCGAGTTCACCCGCGGCTGGGCCTACCAGTCGTACACCGGGGGCATCGACATCCACAAAGGCGTCAACTGGATCGTGCGCGACAACATGTTCCGCCATCTTCGGACCCCAGCCGGCCAGGAGGGGATCGCCGAGCACGCGGTCCATTTCTGGAAACGGTGTCCGACCCGACCCCAGAATATCGTCGTCGAGCGCAACCGGATCGTGAATTGCGACCGCGGGATCGGCTTCGGCCTGATCAACGCCGAAGGAGGCCACCAGGGCGGCGCCAGCGTGATCCGCAACAACACGGTCTACAACGATGGGACCGGCCCGCATACCGACGT
>JBBQML010000200.1:0-7533 GCA_038328885.1 Verrucomicrobiota bacterium
GTGCCAGGGGCCCATCGATATGGCGGATGATCTCCGCGAGCGTGATGCGATCGGCCGGTCGTGCGAGGCGATACCCGCCCTGGACTCCGCGACGGCTGATCACCACCCCGGCATCCTTCAGGTCGTTAAGGATCTGCTCCAGGAACCGCTTGGGAATCTGCTGTTCCTCCGCAATCGAGCGGATCCGCTGCACGGACTCGCCCTCGTGCAGGCCGAGGGCCAGCATGGCCCGTAGCGCGTACTCCCCGCGCACAGTCATTCGCATACCGCAGGCTAGATCCACGACCCTGCGAATCAAGATTCGATCGAGCCGGACCACCGATCGCTTCAAATCATTCGACCACAATAATCTAATCAATTAAACAAATATCAGTTGCATTGATAGATTTTAGACTGAACCCTCCCGGCCGCGTGATGGCACCAATGAATCCGCCCACCGCCGAGCGGAGAACCGCTGGAGGCGAAGGGTTGGGCTTCCCGCGGGAAGGCGCCGCGTCCTACGGTTCCCCCGCCTCCCAGCCGTCGAGTCGACACCGCCGAGCGCCCATGGCCACGAAACGATTCAATGCTCTTCCCGGCTTCGGCCTGACCATGGGGTACACGATCTTTTACTTGAGCCTGATCGTGCTCATACCTTTGGCGGGGCTGTTCCTGCGGGTCTTTGACATGACCTGGGCGGAGTTCTGGCGGGTGGCGACGCATCCGCAGGCGCTGGCGGCGTACAGGCTGACGTTCGGGGCCTCGTTCATCGCCGCCTGCATCAACGTGGTGTTTGGGACGATCACGGCCTGGGTACTCGCCCGGTACACCTTCCCCGGCAAGCGTCTCATGGATGCCTTGGTGGATTTCCCCTTCGCACTACCGACGGCCGTCGCCGGCCTCACCCTGGCGAGCCTGTTCAGCCAGAACGGCTGGCTCGGTCGGTTTCTCGTGCCGCAGGGGATCAAGGTGGCGTTCACCCCGCTGGGCATCGTGGTGGCGCTCACCTTCGTAGGTTTGCCCTTCGTGGTGCGGACGCTGCAACCCGTGCTGGAGGAACTCGAGCGCGAGACGGAGGAGGCCGCGGCGACGCTCGGAGCTGGCCGGCTCCGCACCTTCTTCACGGTGATCGCCCCGCCCCTGCTACCCGCGATCCTCACCGGATTCGCCCTCGCATTCGCCCGGGCCATCGGGGAGTACGGCTCCGTGATCTTCATCTCCGACAACAAGCCGTACCATTCCCAGATCACGCCGCTGCTGATCTTCGTGCGCCTCGAGGAATGGAATTACAACGCCGCCATGGCCATCGCCGTGGTGATGCTCGTCGTCTCGTTCGCGCTCCTGGGCACGATCAACCTGCTGGAGCGCTGGGCCAGCCGTTACCAGCACTGAACTCCCGCCCACCGCCCACCGCCCACCATGGCCGCCACCCCCATCCCGCGTCGAGGACGCGACGCCACCCGGAAATCCCAGCGCGGCGCCGAGGAGACCCCGTTAGTCAAATGGACCCTGATCACCCTCTCCGGGTCCTTCCTTCTGGTCTTCCTCCTGTTGCCCCTGGTGAACGTGTTCGCGGAGGCGTTCGCGAAGGGCTTGCAGGCCTACTTCCAGGCGCTCGCACACCCCGACTCGCTCGCTGCCATCCGCCTGACCCTGCTCATTGCCGCCGTTTCGGTCCCGCTCAACGTGCTCTTCGGGGTCTGCGCCGCCTGGGCCGTCGCCAAGTTCGAGTTCCGCGGCAAGGCGCTGCTGATCACACTCATCGACCTCCCCTTCTCCGTCTCACCCGTGGTCGCCGGCCTGATCTACGTGGTGCTCTTTGGTCTGCAGGGTTACTTCGGTCCGTGGCTCGCCGACCGTGACATCCAGATCCTCTTCGCCGTACCCGGGATTGTCCTGGCGACGCTCTTTGTCACGTTCCCCTTCGTGGCACGGGAGTTGATCCCGGTGATGCAAACCACCGGCACGGAGCAGGAACAGGCCGCCCTGACCCTCGGCGCCAGCGGTTGGCAGACCTTCTGGCGCGTGACGCTGCCCTCGGTGAAGTGGGGCCTGCTCTACGGCATCATCCTCTGCAACGCGCGCGCCATGGGCGAATTCGGAGCGGTGTCCGTCGTGTCCGGCCATATCACCGGTCAGACCGACACCATGCCGCTGCGGGTCGACAAGCTCTATACCGAATACCAGTCCATGGCGGCCTTCGCCGTCGCGAGCCTGCTCGCCCTGCTGGCCTTGGCCACGCTGGTCCTGAAGACCTGGTTCGAATGGCGGCAGGAGCGGTTGTTTGCCGCGGCCCAGGTGCCCGAAGCCGCCCTCCTCCTGGAGACCGCCACCACGACCGCTGCCCGGCCTCACGGCGCCCCCACCCGTCCCGATTGTTCATGAGCATCGAGTTGAAGAATGTGTGCAAGAGCTTCGGCGATACGGTCGCCGTGCATGACGTCGGCTTCTCCGTGGCCGACGGCGAATTGGTGGGGCTGCTGGGCCCCAGCGGCGGCGGCAAGACCACGGTGCTGCGGATGATCGCCGGACTCGAGCAGCCCACCTCCGGTGAAATCTTCATCCGCGGCCGACGGGTGAACGACCTGTCCGTCCAGCGGCGCAACATCGGCTTCGTGTTCCAGAACTACGCGCTCTTCAAGACGATGTCCGTTCAGGAGAACATCGCGTTCGGTCTGAAGATCAAGAAATGGGCCCGCTCGGACCGCCAGGCACGGATCGCGGAACTCCTCGAACTCCTCGGCCTGCAGGGTCTGGAGAAGCGCTACCCGCACCAACTCTCCGGCGGCCAGCGCCAGCGGGTCGCCATCGCCCGCGCCCTCGCCCCCAAGCCCACGGTGCTGCTCCTGGACGAACCGTTCGGTGCGGTGGATGCCAAGATCCGACAGGAACTCCGCGAGTGGCTGGTCCGGCTCCAACGGGAGGTGAACGTGACCACCGTCTTCGTTACCCATGACCAGGAGGAAGCCATGGAGGTCAGCGATCGGATCGTCATCTTCTCCCGTGGCCGCCTCGAGCAGATCGGCACCCCGCGGGCCGTGTACGAGCAGCCGGCCAACGAGTTCGTCGCCCGGTTCATCGGGGTCATGAATGTCCTCGAATGCGTGGTGAAGGATGGCCAGGCCTGGGCGGGCGAGCTGGCGTTCCCCGTCCCCACGGCCGCCGATGGAACCCAGGTACGCATCGGGTTCCGTCCCTACGCGGTTGCGGTATCCACCGACCTCGCCCAGTACCCGTACCGCGCCACGCTCCGCCAGACCTTCTTCCTGGGGATTCTCCTGCGCGTCGAGTTCGAGCTGGCCTCCGGCCTGGTGATCCGCGGGCGGATGACCAAGGAAGAGTACAGCTCACTGGGACTCGAGGACGGTCGGCCGGTGTCGCTCCAGATCAAAAGCTACCGGGTGCTGGCCCGCGATGACGCCCCGCTCGGCACCGAGGTATCCAGCCCGGTGGTCACCCCCCCGCACATCGCCGAGAACATCTGACGGCGAGCGATCGTCACCAGAGCAGGACGGCCGTCACCAGAACACCCAGTCGGGCCGGAACACCACCCACCCGGCCAGCAGCAGGTTGGTGATCGCGTGTGCGGTCATGGCGTCGCCCAACCGGCCCTTCCGCAGGACGAGCCCTTGGTACGCCACCCCGCAGAGGATCGCGGCCAGCCACTGTTGATGGGTGAAGGCGAAGATCACACAACTGAGCGCCAGTGCCATGCCGTGCACCCGGTTCAAGGGGACCCGTTCGAATTCGGGGCTGATCAGGTACCGATAGAGACACGATCGGTAGAAGACCTCCTCCAGCGGGGGAACAACCAGGCTGGAGCCCAGGGTCCGCACCAGCACGAAGAACCACCCCAGCAGGCTGGCCTCGCCGAACTGCGCGAACGGGTTCCAGGGCGTCGCCGGGTCCTTGGTCGGGTCCTTCCCAAATCCCAGCTTGAACCAGAGGGCGTCCTGCCCGGGGTAGTACGGGTCCAACCCGACCCAGATCACGAACACCAGCACGCCCACCGCCACCGCTTCCCAACTGACGGCCCACTTCATTTCCATCAGCACGCCACGCAATTCCCAGAGCAGCCACGCGCCCACGAGGGTCTTGGCGAGGTACATCCAGTATCGCCCCGCCTCACCGAACGACCCCTGGAAGGACGTCAGTACGAGGAAAACCACAAAAGGAACCACGCGCGCGAGCAGCGGGGATTTCCTTACGTCAGCGAGTAACGAGTTCATGGGTCCGAGGTCTGAGATCCGAGGTCTGAGATCCGAGGTCTGAGGTCCGGGGTCTGAGGTCCGGGGTCCGAGGTCTGAGGTCCGGGGTCCGGGGTCTGAGCACGTTCCGCCATGGCAGTGCACCCGTCTTTACGGGGGCTAGGGAGTTCCGGACGGCGAGGTGGCGGGGGCGTTGGTGGCAAGTCGCCCCGGCGCAGCCGGGGCCGGCTGCTTATGCCACTTCGGAGTCACGCCGCCCTTCATGCCTTGCCAGACGAACATGGCCACCAACCCGGCCAGGATAATCCCCGGCGGGAGAGCAAGCAGCGTGAGCCAAGCTACCCCTCCCCACGTCATGCGCTTTCGGGCGTGAGCCATGATTCACAGTGCGCTGGACCGGTTCAGCGACCCTTCCCGTTCAGGATGGCCTTGACGGCCATCAGCAGCGCGTCGGTCTGCGCCTCGGTGCCGATGCTGATCCGCAGGAATCGGTCGATGCCCGGGGTGGAAAACCATCGAACCAGAATCCGTCGCTCCCGCAGCAGTCCGAGCCACTCGCCCGCCGGGGGGCCGGGCGGCGCCGCCAACAGGAAATTCGTCTGGCTCGGCACGACTTCGAATCCCCACGCCGCCAGTTTCGCGGCCAACCGCTCACGGGTGGCCACCACTCGACGAAAGTTGCGCCGGTAGTAGGAGAGGTCCGTCAGGGTGGCTTCCGCGGCCACCTGTCCAAGCCCGTTCACGTTGTAACTGTCCCGGATCCGGTGCAGCGCCCCGATGAGTTCGGGATGCCCCACGAGGTAGCCGACACGCTGGAAACAGAGCGAGTAAGCCTTGGAAAACGTCCGCGCCACGAGAACGTGCGGGTGCCGCAGGGCCAACGGAAGGGCATGCCCCTCGGCGAAATCAACGTAGGCCTCGTCCAGCATCACCACGCCGCGCATCGCGCCGCAGAGGACCTCGAGATCACCGGTGGCATACCCCCGCCCACTTGGCGCGTTGGGGGTGGTGACGAACGTCAGCGCCGCCCGAAAATCCCAGGACCGCCCCCGGCGCAACTCGGCCACCGAAGGCAGACCGAAGTCCGGCTTCAACGGAACGCCGTGCCCCGCCGCCCCATGGATTGCCGCGAGCACCGGGTAGAGGGAATAGCTGGGGGTGAAGTACTGCACCCGCGCGGCGGACTCCCGACCCGCGCTGGCTTCGGGCTCCGCGAAGGCACGGACCGCCATCGCCAGGAGTTCGTCGCTCCCATTTCCCACGATGAGGTTCTCCGGCGCGCAGCCGTGCAGCTTCGCCAGTCGTGCGCGCAACGCATCCGCAGCCGGATTCGGGTACCGCCGTAACCGGTCATCGGTGGCGGCCCGCACCGCGGCCAGAACCTTGGGCGAAGGCGGGTACGGGTTTTCGTTGGTGTTCAGCTTGATCAGGCCCCGGATCTTCGGCTGTTCACCAGGGACGTAAGCGTGAAGGCCACGGAAGAGCGGGCGGACAAGCCGGCGCGGGTCGGGGGCGACGGCGGAACGAAGCGATGCAGAGGAGGAGGAACGAGCCATGGGCGGGGGGGAGGAAGGATTCAACGCCTGCCAGCCTTCCGCTGGAACCGGACCTCGGCCGACTGTCCGTGCGCGTCGAGACCCTCGAGCGCGGCGAACTGCCGGACGCCTTCGAGGCCCTTCTGCAACGCGGCCTTGGGGTACTCCACCACGCTGGTGCGCCGCTGGAACTGGTCGACGGTCAGGCCGGCGAAAGAGCGGCCCCCGCCGCCGGTGGGCAGGGTGTGGCTCGGGCCGGCCACGTAATCGCCCAGCACGGTGGGGGACCACGGACCGAGAAACAGCGCACCTGCGCTGACGATCTTCACCGCCAGCTTCGCCGGTTGCCGCGTGTGAATCTCGCAGTGTTCCGGGGCCAACCGGTTCACCACCGCCACTCCCTGGTCGAGGGACTTCACCTGGATCGACCAACCGTGAGCGGACAGGATCTTCTCGATGAATCCCCGCCGGGATAGGTCGGGCAACTGACGGGCGATCTCGCGTTCGACCCCGGTGATCACGCGTGCCGACGGCGTCACCAACCACACCCGCTCGTGCCCCGACCCATGCTCCGCCTGCGCCAACAGGTCCGCCGCCACGAATGCGGGGTTCGCCGAGTCGTCGGCGAGCACCAGGACCTCGCTCGGCCCCGGCAACAGGTCCACGGCGACCCGGCCGAAGAGCAGGCGTTTCGCTGCGACGACATAGGCGTTGCCGGGCCCGAACACCTTGTTCACCGGGCGGACAGTAGGCGTGCCCAGCGCCAGCGCGGCAATCGCCTGCGCCCCACCCAGCTTGTAAATCTCCGTCGCGCCGGCGGCCCGGGCGGCAAAGAGCAACGCCGGGTTGACGCTGCCATCCTTGCCGGGAGGGGTGCACACGACGATTTCCGGGCATTCCGCGATGCGGGCCAGCGTCACGGTCATCAGGGCAGTTGACACCAGGGGCGCCGTGCCGCCGGGGATGTAAATGCCCACGCGCTGGAACGGGTCGAACTTCTCCCCGACCGTGGCCCCATGGGAGTTGCGGGTCTGCCAGGCTTTCCGAAGGGATTTCCGGGCAAAAGCCGCGATGTTGTGGTCGGCGCCTGCCACCGCCTTGCGGAGAGCGCGATCGGCCTGAAGCCCTGCCGCCAGCAATTCCGCGGCGCCCACGGCGAACTGCTCGGGCTCCAGATGCACCCCGTCGAAACGCTCGGTCAACTCGGTCAGCGCCGCGTCCCGGCGGTCCGCCACCGCCTGGATCACGGCCCGGGTGCGATCTTCCACCCCCGGGTCAAACAGGCTCGATCCGGCCCTGATCCCGGCCAGGCGCCCTTCGAAATCGGCGTCCGTATACCGCAGCAGATTCATGTGCCGCGGACGCTACGGGTCGGCCCCAACCAAGTCACGACGGTTCGGGACGACCTCCTGGTCGTGCGTCGTGCGTCGGCCACTCCCCACGCCGGAGGCCTCAAGTGTCCTGCCGCAAAACGACGACTTCCAAGTTCTGCATGCACCCACCGCTCCGGCACCTGCTCACCCGAGGACTACGCCTCAACTCACCGGCACCAGCGACACCCGCTGCCCCTGGTCGTTCCGGGTAATGCCCTGCGCCCGCGGATCGAGCGTCAGAACGCCGTCGACCAGATAGGCGTATCGGTGATGGCCATGGCGGAGTTCCTGGGTGAGCTGCCACGAACCATCCGGCGTCTGCCGCATCGGGTTCGTGGCGGGGTTCCAGTCGTTGAAGTCCCCCACCAGACTGACCGAACTGGCCTCCGCCGCATGGCAGAAGAAACTCACCGCCCGCAGGTTCCGATGGGCGCTGTA
>JBBQML010000201.1:0-7511 GCA_038328885.1 Verrucomicrobiota bacterium
GTGTTGCTCGGTGGGGGTCGCAAATGGTTCCTGCCGAAGACCGAGGCCGGCTCGCAACGCAGCAACGGCAACGACTATATTCTTCCGGCGGACATCGTGGCGGGCTGGGGTGCGGCCTCCGGTGCGCTGGACGAGGATCGCGATCTCATCGGGGACTTCATCGCCGACGGCTGGTACTACGCCGCGGACGCCACGGCCTTGAACGCAATGCCCTCCGGAACCTCCAAGATGGTTGGGCTCTTCGCCCTTTCGAACATGAATGTCGCGAAGGACAAGATCGACGGGCGACGGAACGACCCGGCCACCGCGAACGGCGAGGGCGGCAGCTTCATCGTCGATGACTATGGATTCCCCGACCAGCCGATGCTCGACGAGATGACGACCAAGGCACTGGAAGTGCTGACTCGGAATCGGAATGGATTCGTGCTGATGGTCGAGGCGGCCTCGATCGACAAACAGGCGCACAACATGGACACCGAACGGTGGATCCTGGATACCATCGAGTTCGACCGGGCGATCGAGGTCTGCCGTCAGTTTGCCCTGCTGAATCCGGACACCCTGGTGATCATCACGGCCGACCATGAGTGCGGGGGCGTCAACATCATCGGCGGGTCGCTCGTCTCCAACGCCGCGCTCCAGGCCCGGGCGGCGTCCGGCGGGGGCGCGGGACAGTTGCGGGCAGGGGTCGTCGGCACCTACGAAGGCGCCGGCTTCCCGTTTTACTCCATCGGCGCCGACGGCTACCCGGCCACCACGGACATCGACCGGCGCCTGCTGGTTGGATACGCCGCCAACGCCGATCGATACGAGGACTGGCTGACCAATCCGCGCCCGCTACGGGACTCCCAGCAGCCGTTCAATGGCACAGCGCCGCTGAACACCTACCCGTCCGGCCCGTTGAGCCGGGACGCCGCGGGCAACTACCTCGTCACCGGCCAGGTCAATGATGCGGTGGCGGCTCACACCGCATCGGACATCCCGCTGTCGGCTCTGGGCCGAGGCAGCTCCGCCTTCCGCGGGATGATGGACAACACGGACGTGTTCTTCAAAGCGATGCAGGCGGTTCTCGGTGGGTCGCTCTGAGCAGCGATCGCAAATCACATCTCAGTGCGCTTATGAAACACCTCCTCCCACACCTGGCTCTTGCCACCCTCATGGTCGCCGGAGTGGAGTCCCACGCAGCGACGACGGTCGCTCTCGAATTCGACTTCGACTCCCTCGCCACCGGCAGCCCGGCGAATGCCGCGCTGCCGATTGGGCTAAGCCTGGACAACGCGTTTTACGATTATGAATACGACGGATTCGGGGATCCAATCGGCGGCACGCTGCGTTGGCGGCGCGATCCGACGGCCCCGGCGGTGCTGGCGGACGACCCCTCCCTCTTCGGCCGAGGACCGGCACCGTCGCCCAATAACGCCCTCGAGGCGCTCTACCAACCGGTGCTCCTCAGCCTGGGCGGTCTGACGGATGCGCTGATGTTCAGGACCACCCTGGACCTCGACTCGTTCGGGGAGAACGGGCTCCTGCCCGGATTCGAGGACGTGGCGATCCAGTTTCTGGGCTTCGACGGTTCGCCGGTGCTGAGTCTCCTGATCGACCAGACGACGCCAGGATTCCTGGCGACGGCCGGGCCGCTGAACGGGATCGCCGGGATTCTGTTTCCCGCCGGTGCATTCTACGACGACATCGAGGCTGGCTTCGATCCTCGGCCTCCGGTGGCCGCGATCATTCCGGAGCCGGGGACCTGGATGGCCGCGGGCCTGTTCTCGGCCGTACTCGCCTCGAGCCGGCTTTGGCGTTTCCCCCGCTGACCTGGCATTCATGCCATGACCCTGGTTGAGGCCCGTTCGGCCGATCGAACGGGCCTCCCTTTCGGGTGGTGCTGCGCTCCGGCCTTGGCGCGTTCCGGTCGCCTTCCGTGGGCAGGCTCAGGTTTGTTGACTCCTCTTGGGTTGAACCTAGTCACCGAAACGTCCCGAAATTGTCACCGTAGGCTACTTGAAAGCATAAGTGCTTTCCGGTCCGCTACTGGGCCTTAGGATGAAGAACAGACTACTCAGAGAAATGGCCCTCGGCCTTGCTGCCAGCGGCTGCATCGGTACGTCCCAGGCCGGGGGCGATATCAGCCTGCTCAACGCCTTCACCTTCGCCGATGGCGCCAAGCAGGGCGGCGTGGAGATTCTTGGCTACACACCTGACCTATTCACCGTAGCCGGCACTTATGTGAGCGATCCGGACGGCACCCTGAGCGGCCCGGCGGCCTTCGGCGTGCAAGTGCTCACCCTGGGCTCCACGGGCAGCCTCACCGAGCGCTTTCAGATCGACCTCAACAGCAGCAACACCGGCCTTACCCTCGGCGGCGTGAGCAGCGTGGCGCTTGACCCCAACAGCCGCAGGTTCGGCGCAGCCACGGTCATTCCCGCGGACAGTACCGGCACGCCTGGCAAGGTGGCCTTCTTCAATTACGACACCGGAAGCGTGATCGGCGCGATCGACGTCGGTTTCCACCCCGACCACATCCGTTTTTCGGCGGACGGCACCAGGCTCTATGTCGCCAACGAAGGGGAGTTCAGATCGGGTGCGACGCAGGCTCCGGGCTCGATCAGCATCATCGACATTTCGGACGTTAACGCCGGCAACCTCGCCAACCTTGCTGGCAAGACCGCTGCGACCTACGACTTCAGCGCCCCCAACCTCGGCGCCTCCGCGAGCCTCAGCGGTATCCGAAATCCCAACGCCGCGGCGGTCGGCACCGCGGGCGCGTTCATCGGCAGCGTGCCGGATTTCACCCTCGCGAGCAATCAGGACGCGGGTGCCATCGAGCCCGAATACATCACTGTCTCCGGCGGCAAAGCCTACGTGAGCCTCCAAGACAACAACGCCATTGGTGTCTTCGACCTCGGGACGAGCCTGTGGGAGAAGGTCAATAACCTCGGCGCCATCACGCAAACCATCGATGCCTCGGATCAGGACAGTGGCGGCACGGCGTCGGACGACACGGTCAAGGGGTTGCCCATGCCCGACACCATCGCCAGTTACGTGGTGGCGGGGAAGACCTACCTGGTCACGGCGAATGAAGGCGACGCCCGCACCGACGACCGCGACATCAGCCGCTTCGGCGATATCGCGGGGGCTGACAGCATGAACCCCATCCTGGACCTGGCGGTCTACCCGGGAACCCAGACCGGGGTGCGTGCGAACTCGAATCTCGGCCGGCTGAATGTCTCCCGTCTCGATGGGGACAACGGGGCCAACGGGGGAGTCGCAGGCGACGGCAAGGTTGACGACGTGACGATGATCGGCACCCGCTCCTACACGATCTGGGAGGTGCAGAGCGACAGTTCGCTCGTCCTGCAGTACGACTCCGGCTCGCTCGAACCGCTGCTCCTTTCCCTCGATCTCCCCGCACACAACATGAACCGCGGGGACACCGCTGCGACCGATACTCGCTCAGATGACAAAGGCCCGGAGCCCGAAGGGCTGACGCTTTGGCAACAGGGCGGCGAAACCATGCTCGCCCTCGCGCTCGAGCGGCAAAACGGCCTCCTCCTGTTTGACATCAGTGATCCCGCGGCCCCGGTTTACCGGGACTACATCAATACCTACACCGGCGGTGAGGACGACCGACTCGTTTCCCCGGAAGGCATGCTTTATATCTCAGCCGTGGACAGCCCCACGGGCACACCGCTGCTTCTCGTCGGCTACGAGGGCCACGACGGCGGGGCCAACAACCGGATCATTGAAGGCGGCATCGGGGTGTTCCAACTGCGCACGGAGGTGGAACTGGTGCCGGAACCGGGCACCGCTCTTGCCGGCGTAGCGTTGCTCGGTGTGGGTTTCGTGATGGGCTGGCGACAGCGGCGTTAGACAAAAAGCCCGCGTAGTCGCCGTGGTGACACGGCGCAATCATTGACTTTTCGGGGTTCCTTTGGGTGGTGCCGGGCGGCTGCCAGACTTTTTCAAGGGGCTGCCAGCAGCCTGTTCAAAAAGCCCGCGTAGTCGCCGTGGTGACACGGCGTAATCATTGACTTTTCGGGGTTCCTTTGGGTGGTGCCGGGCGGCTGCCAGACCTTCTCAACCTCACTCGGGTGCCGTGGAACGCTGCTGAAGCCATCGAAGGTCGGCGTTGTGCGGTGTCGTGAGATGCTGGGCCACGGACTTGGCCATGAGGGGCGGCATGGTGCGCGAGTCCCGCCAGCGTCGGATCTCCGCGTGCCCGTCCGCGAAGTTGAGCGCGCCGGACCGGCCGTGATAGCTGGCCGGCACATCGTACAGAAAGTCCAGTTGCGGCCGATCCGGATAACCGAGCATGTCGACGACGAAGAAGCCGTCATTGATACTGTCTTCCCGTTCGTCGATCAGCACCCAGAGGCCCGAGGGGCCGGGCTGGAGCAGTTGCGAACCGCGGGTGTAGACCCTGAAGCTCTGCCCGCCCCAGGGTCCACGAACCGAGCTCCCCATCTATTGTGCGCCTTTGCCTTCGCGTGCCCCAGGGCCGGCAGGAGCAAGGACGCGAGGATCGCGATGATCGCGATCACGACGAGGAGTTCGATGAGGGTGAATGCTTCCCCCTGGCTTCTCGGCAACCGTTTCATCCCTTCATCCTCGCACCCGGGTGTGACAATCTCGCCGGTGGCCACGTGACGTCTCCGTGTCGGAGGCTCTCTGGTGGGGCGGAGGCCCGCGCCCGGCCGAAGATGTGAATTATTCTTCACCGGAGCGAGATCGGTTAGTCACCTCGCCGCGACAGGATGGCCGGCGTGAAGGTGCTAATCCTGACCGCCGGATTCGGCGATGGGCACAACTCGGCTGCCCGCAATGTAAGGGATGCATTGGAGGCGGCGGACCCGGGGAACTCGCGCGTCGAGGTCATCGACCTGCTGGACGCGGTCTATGGGCGACTGAACCAACTGGCCAAATCCACCTATCTTGGCCTCATCCGCCACGCCCCGGGTTTGTGGCGCTCCATCTACACGTTGCTCGACAACGCCCCCTCGTTGCCTCGGGCAGGATCGTGGAGGCGACTGCGAGGGGCGCTGGCGGATGTGCTCGCCGAGACCCAACCCGACGTCGTGGTCTCGACGTACCCGATCTACGGCGATGTCATCGCGGAACTCTTCCGCGACCATGCGGAGCGGCCATTTCGATTCTACACGGTGATCACCGATTCAATCACCATCAACTCGGCCTGGTTCCGGAGCCCGAGCGATCTCTACTGTGTTGCCAACGAGCGCACGGCCAGGGTCCTTCGCGAGGGCGGGGTCGCCGAGGCGCGCATCTCGCTGACTGGCTTTCCAGTCAGCCGAGCGTTTGTCGAGGAGGCGGAGGACGGGTTGGAGCCTCCCACCGGACCCATTCCCCGAAGGATCCTCTACCTGGTGAACAACGGCCGGCCGGGGGTCGGGCGAATCCTGGAGGACCTGCTCGACCTTCCTCACACGAAACTCACGATTGCGACCGGCCGGGACAACTCGTTGAAGCTCGGATTGCAGGAGCGTCTGGGTGGGTTCGGAGACCGGGTCCGGATCCTGGGATGGACCAATCTGATGCCCCGGCTGCTGCTCGGACATCATCTCGTCATTGGCAAGGCGGGCGGTGCGACCGTCCAGGAGGCCATCGCGGCCCGCTGTCCCATGATCATCAACCAGACCGTACCCGGGCAGGAGGAGGGGAACGCCCGCCTGGTGGTGGAGTCCGGGTTCGGCTGCGTGGCGGAGGGGCGCCGGGAGATTCTCGGAGCCGTGGGCCGCGCCCTGGCCGACGGGGCGTCGCTGTGGCGTGAATGGCGGTCGAACCTCGGACGGCAATCCCGTCCCGCCGGGGCGTACCGGATCGCCGAGTTGGTCTTGACGGAGGACCCGGCGGTTGAGCCGGCGGGAGGGCCTGAGCCTGACCTGCCCGGGGATGGCCCGCCGTTCAGGCCCGGGATCGCCCCGACGTTCCACCCGGACGGGCGCCAGGGACCGCTGCTCTGCGATTTCCACACGCACACCAACTACTCCGATGGACGGCTGAGCGTCCCGGAGTTGGTGGATTTCTACGGCGCGCACGGGTTCGACTGCGTTTGCATCACGGATCATCTGGCCGATCCCCGGCGACTCATCGGCAAGCTCAGCCGCCTGAGCCGCCTCACCATGGACCCGGCCCAGTTGGGTGAGTACTTCGAAGTCATCCGGCGGGAGGCGGACCGGGCTTGGCGGAGGTACCGCATGCTGGTGATGGCGGGCCTCGAGTTCAACAAGGACGGCTGCCGGCCCAAGACGTCCGCCCATCTGTTAGGCATCGATCTGCGGGAGCCCATCCCGCCTAATCTGGATTTGCTGGAGACCATCGCCGAGATCCACGCGCAGCAGGGCTTGGCCGTCGCGTCCCATCCGCACGTCATGAAGAGCGAATGGGGCAAGAACACACTCTATCTCTGGCAGAATCAGGAAAGATTCGCCCCCCTGCTCGATGCCTGGGAGATCGCCAATCGGGACAACCTGTTCACGCCGGTCGGGCTGAAGCGCCTGCCGTTCCTGGCCAATAGCGACTTCCATAAGCCCAAACACATCTACTCGTGGAAGTCGGTGTTGGATTGCCCCAAGGATCCCGATGCCATCAAGGAGTGCATCCGGC
Organism: Verrucomicrobiota bacterium; assembly: GCA_038328885.1. Classification (GTDB taxonomy): domain Bacteria; phylum Verrucomicrobiota; class Verrucomicrobiia; order Limisphaerales; family CAIMTB01; genus CAIMTB01. Next base: position 6,619 of record JBBQML010000201.1, read on the forward strand.
GCAATGAACGTGTCTCGATCACCCTCTATCGGCCACGCGAACGGTGTCGACCCGAGGGGGACGTGGTACTGATGCCGGCCCCCGCGCCCGTGGTCTCGAAGACCCGCGCGGCGACGGCCTGATCCCACCTCGAATGACCCTTCCCGGAAGCCCGCTGGACTCGCGATGTGACAGATGGGGGAACAACGCGGCTACACAAGCCACCACGGGATTTCACACGGACGTGCATTGTCGGTCGGATCGGCCGGGTGCTATTTTCGGCGGCGAATGCGCGAACTGCTGGACCCGCCCATCTCCGAGACTGAGGAGTCCTCCCATCACGGCCTTGACCCTTCCCCCGGCAGGCGGGCGAGTACGGAGACCAGGGGAGCCACGCAGGGGAAGCCAAAGAGTGCGGCAGCGCGGTTCGAGGGGTGGGCTTGCGACGCCTTCTTCAAGGGAGTCCATGGTCGACGGTTGGTTTATAATGCCTGCTGGGAAGACCCGGCAATTGATCGGGACTTGCTGGCCCTGGATCGCAACAGCCGGGTCGTGATGATCATCAGCGCGGGGTGCAACGCGCTGGATTACCTGCTCGACGATCCCTCCGAGATCCACGCCGTGGACGTCAACCCTCGCCAGACCGCGGTCCTGGACCTGAAGCGGTCCCTGATCGAGATCGGAGGTTTTGAGGATTTGTGGCGTGCCTTCGGTGAGGGTCGCCATGAGGCCTTTCCGGAACTGCTGCGGAGTGTCAGGCACCGGCTGAGTCCCGCGAGCGCGTCCTTCTGGGAAGCGAAGAGCCACTATTTCGACTCGAGGCACTTCAAGGGCTCCTTCTACTACCATGGATCCGCGGTGGCTGTGGCCTGGGTGATGCGGACCCTGGTTCTGGGTGGGTGTCGTGGATCAGG
>JBBQML010000202.1:0-7490 GCA_038328885.1 Verrucomicrobiota bacterium
GGTCGGAGGTCGGAGGTCCGAGGTCCGGGGTCGGAGGTCCGAAGACGGGCGAGGCGCGAGCTGACCTTGAAACTGTTGCCGATAGCCGGGCGTGAGCTGCGGGTGGCGACCCGGGGGGGCGCCATCTGGTGGGTGCGTTTCGCTTCGGCGGGCTTGGCGATTCTCACGGCGGCCGTGGTGCTGATGGCGCTGGGGCACCTGCCACCGGCTCACCACGCGGAGGTGCTCTTTCTCAGCCTGGCCGTGTTGGCCTTCGTCTATGCGCTCGTGGCCGGGGTGCTGAGCACGGCGGATTGCGTGAGCGAGGAGAAGAGGGAGGGCACGCTGGGGCTGCTTTTCCTGACCAATCTGCGCGGGTACGACGTCCTGGCAGGCAAGATGGTCGCTCATTCGCTCCGGGCAGTGAGCGGGTTGGTCGCGCTGCTGCCACTGCTCGGCCTGCCGCTGTTGATGGGGTCCATCACCGCGGAAACCGTCGGATGCGTGGCGTTGGTCGTCATGAACACCATGTTTCTCGGACTGTCGATGGGAGTGCTGGTGAGCGTGGTGGCGCGGGATGCCCGTCACGCGGTCGGGGGGGCGTTGTTCGCCACGGTCGGGCTGCTCGCGGTGGTGCCGCTGTTGCGTTGGTTGTTCGTGGAGTACGTGATCATCGACGCGTTGCACCTTTGGGAGCGTCGGCCGGGGGTGACGGTCGAGCCGCTGGAGTGGGTGCTGCTTTCCAACCCGGTCATGCTGTTCCTTTGGAGCACGACGGGGCTCTTCCGCTGGCCCGGCTTGCATCCCGCGTTCTGGCAGGGGTTGGCGGTGCAGCACGCGTTGGGTTGGACGGCGCTGATCGTCGCCTGTCTGCTCGTGCCCAGGGTCTGGCGCGACGATGCGACCGCGGGCGGTTCCAGGCCGGCACGCGCGCGGCGGGCACCCGCGGGGGAGGCGGCTCGAACGGGGATGCGGGTGGGTGAGCGTGAGCCGTTCGCCTGGATCGTGTCCCGGGAACCCCGCCCGGTGGTGGTGCATTGGGCGGGGTTGGGGGTGATTGCGGCTGGCTGGCTGTGGGGACTTGCCGAGCTGAGGAACGAATGGTTGCAGGGCGCGGTCGGGCTGCTGACCGCCTTCGCCGCGGCGCTGTGGTTGAAGCTGCGCATGATCGGCGTGGCCTGCCGGCATCTGCACGAACACCGGCGGAGCGGGGCACTGGAACTCGTGCTGTGCACCGCCGAAACCCCGGCGAGCATCGTGAGCGGGAACCTGCGGGGGATGGGGGACCAGTTCCTTCGGCCGCTCGCCGCGACGCTGGTCGCCGTCGGGTTGCTCCTGGTGATGGCGGTGAATCAGGACGGAGGGGCGGGCGACCTCGAGGAACTGCTGCTGACGTTCCTCCTGGGGATCGGGGTGCTGGCGCTTGATCTCTGGACGATCGCCTGGACCGGGATGTGGCTGGGTTTCCGGCAGTCGCGCTATCTCCTCGCGTGGGGTACGACGGCAGGGTTGGTATTGATCGTTCCGTGGGTGCTCTTCGTGTTGCTTTGGGTGCTCCTCGCGGTGGTTTTCGACCTGGTGGACCGCCGGTCGAGTTTCGAGCCGGGGTTCCTCGCCCTTCTGGTTTCCTGGTTCCTCATCTCGGTCTCCGTGAACCTCGGGCTCCTGTCGTGGTCGCGACGGGGGTTGCTCCGCCGGTTCCGCGAGTTGGCGCTGGACCGCTATGGGACGGTGCGCAGCAGTTCCCGTGCGGAATCAGGCGTTCGGCTTCGCGGAAGGTCTGGTTGAATCGGAACTGCGGGCTGGCGACCGGAAAACGTTCGTAGTCGAACCTGGGGTCTGACACCGTCCGCAGCTCCAGCCACGGGTGCGGAAGCAACGGAAGCGGGACGAAACGATGTTCGGGCGCCGACCAGACGAGGAACGGGAGCGGTGGTACTTGCTGCCGGCGATGCAGCATGGGGCCCGGCGCAAGTTCTACCAGCGCCTGACGGCGGCGATTCTGGTAGGGACGCTGACCGCCGCGGCCCTGGGCGCGATGATCTACTACGCCAACCGCATCTAGATCAGGTCTGGTCCATGCCCCTTGCTGCGCCCGCCCGTGCTGCTGTCAAGTTCCTGCCCCTGGTGGGGCGGGAGCTGCGGCGCGCGGCGCGCGGGAAGGCGCACTATCGGTTGAGGGCGACGGTGGTGGCGTTGGGGCTCTGTCTGATGGCGGCGTTGACCTTGAGTCTCGGGGCCGAGCGGGTGCCGGCTGCGATGCAGGGTCGGAATTTGTTTTTCACGCTCGTCTGGGTCTCGGCGATCTACGCCTTCGTGGCGGGCCTGGCGACGGCGGCGGACAGCGTGAGCCGGGAGAAGCGGGAGGGGACGCTGGGGTTGCTCTTCCTGACGGATCTGCGGGGGATGGACATCATCCTCGGGAAATTGGCGGCGAGCTCGTTGAACCTGGTCTACGGGCTGCTGGGGTTGATGCCCTTGCTGGCCATCCCTGTGATGCTGGGCGGGGTTTCGATCCAGGCGGGGCTCGTCTCGATGCTGGGGGTTTTGAACCTGCTGTTCGTGTCGCTGGCGCTGGGGATCTTCGTCTCGACGCTGAGCTGGGATGAACGGCGGGCGACCTTCGGGGCGATGATTGCCGGCCTGGCGCTCCTCCTGGTGCCCTTCGTGCTCGGGGGGCTCTGGGTGATCGCGGCGGGGCGCGGGCCGTTCTTCACCCTGCTGCTCGCCGCGACGAGTCCGCTCTTTCCCATGGCCTCGGTGATGCCCGGCTCGGCCAATGTCCTCAACTGGGCACCAGCCCTCGGACTGCTGCCGTCCCACCTGCTCGGGTGGCTATTGCTCCTGGTGGCGGGGCGGGTCGTGGAGCGGGCGTGGCACAGTCGAAGCGGCTCGCCGGTGCGTCGCACGATCGACGAGCGGGTGTTCACGCCGCGTGATCCGCGGGCACGGGCGGGGGCGCGGCGGCGGTTGCTGGACGTTCATCCGCTCGTCTGGTTGCTCGAGCGGCACCTGGGCAAGCGGTTCTACGCCGACGGCTTGGTGTTCGCGATCATGGCGATCTGGGTCTGGGGCTACCGCACGTACGGCACGGACATGTTCGGCGGCCCGACTTGGTTCCTGATCGTGCCGCTGGCGTTCACCGTGCACCTGATCCTGGCCTCGTGGGTCGTGGCGGAAGCGTCGATGCGGCTCCTGGAGGACCGGCGGACGGGGGCACTCGAGTTGCTGCTCTGCACGGCGCTGACCGATGCGGAGTTGGTCGGCGGGCACCGGTTGGCGCTGCGTCGGCTGTTCCTTCGCCCGGTGGTGTTGCTGGCCTTGGCGGAGGTCTTCGTGGCCTTCAACGGCTTTGGCAGCGACGGCGATCAAGCTTCGGTGAACGGGCGCTGGATGATGCTGGGCATGGCGGCGGCGGTGTTGCTCGACACCCAGGCGTTGTCCTGGATTGCGCTTCGGCTCGCGGTCACTCTCCCGACCGTGAACCGGGTGGGTGCGCTGGCGCTGGCGATCACGCCCTTCGGGCCCGTTGCCCTGACTGCGCTGGGGGTGCTCGGTTGGACCCTCCTGCGGCCCGGCGGGGAGCCGCCAGGGTTTCCCGCCATGGTGGCCGTCTGGATCGCCCTGGTCCTGGCCACCAACCTTCTGGTGGGCCAATGGTGGTGCCGTCGATGGGTGCGCCGTTCGTTCCGGGAATCGGTGGTCCGGGCGAACCCGAAGGCGGCGCTCTGAATCGTCAGCGACCTCACCACCAGGTGAAGTCCACGTTCACCGTCCGGCCAGCCCATGAGACGTCGTAGCCGGGCGGGAAGACGAACTGCGCCACGTGACCGTCGCCATACATCATGTTCCAGCCGCGCTTGCCCCGGTTGTTGTGCCACAGGCTTTTCGCGGCGGCCTGGGGATGGATCCGCCCGTCGCCCGCATCCCGCGACGCCATCCAGGGCCAGTCGCCCTGGATGATCTTGGAGGCGGGGCGTTGGGCGATCTCGGCGGTGCCCATGGATTTGCCCTCGGGGGTGTTCGGCGAAGCGCGGTTGTCGCCCGTCACGTGCTTCACCCCGAACCAGTCCACAGCCCACATCGGCAGGTAGCTGTTGCCCCAGGCGTCGTAGCAGGTTGGCTTCGACTCCGCAGCCCAGTAGCTGTCGCCGCGGTCGGAAGGACATTTCCAGGCTTGCACCGCGGCGACGTAGACGTTCAGGGGGCGGTTGGTGTCGGCGTACCGGTCATGAACGATCGGCCTGCGGTTCGTGCGGACCTGGCCTCCGACGGTGGCCCAGTCGCTGTGAAGCGGGTAGAGATCGCGGTGATCGTCGGCGTAGAGGTGGTAGCCGAGGTAGATCTGCTTCTGGTTGGACACGCACTTGATCCCCTGCGCCTTGACCTTCGCCCGGGCGAGGGCGGGGAGGAGCATGCTGGCCAGGATGGCGATGATCGCGATGACTACCAGGAGTTCGATGAGGGTGAAGGCCGGGTGCCGGGCCGGGGGCGTGTCCGATCGACGCTCCAGGGTGAGACTGACTCGCATGCTGAGTGCTTTACCAGAAACGGCTCCCAGCGAAAGCAGTTCCTGGATTGTCAGAGGGCTTCGTGGGATCGGAACCGCCGTCTGCCATCAGACGTCGCAGACCATCGCCGCATGCCGCAGCGCGAGGACCCGGTCGGGCCAGGTGGGGATGAACTCCTGGGCGACGAAACCCTCGTAGCCGAGGTCGAGCAACGCCCTCATCACCGCCGGGTAGTTCACCTCCTGGGTGTCATCGAGTTCGCCCCGGCCCGGCACTCCGGCGGTGTGCACGTGGCCGATGAACTCCCGATGCTGGCGCAACCGGCGGATGACATCACCGTCCATGATGGCGACGTGATAAATGTCGAACAGGAGCTTGAACCGCGGGGAGCCCACCCGGCGGATCAGGTCCACGCAGAAGTCTACGTGGTCGCCGAAGTACCCCGGATGCCCTTTCATGGGGTGGGTGTTGTCGCGGCTGTTGAGGTGCTCCAGGCAGAGGGTGATCTGCTTTTCCTCGGCATAGGCCACCACCTGCTTCCAGCAGTCGACGCAATTCCGGGCGCCTTGTTCAGTATCGATGCCGGGTTCGCGCATGCCGGTGAAAGTGATGACGCGTTTGGAACCGACGGCGACGGCGAGATCGATGCCCCCGCGGAGGGCCTTGATGACCTCGGCGTGGTGGGCCGGGTTGACGGGGCCTTTGGCGAAGCCGTGGCTGCCGACGAGGGAGATCTCCAGGCCGAGTTCGCGGATCAGGGGGTAGTGGCTGGCGTCGACGCCCTCCATGGCGACGAGGCCGATTTCCTTGCAGTGGCGCGCGAGCTCGGGGACGGGCATCGGGCTGAAGGTCCAGCCCATGATGGATTGCCGGATGCGGCGGTTGCGGATGCGGAAGTCCGGAATCGCCGCCGATCGCGGGGCTTGCGCGGAGGCCGCCGGTGCGGCAAGGGCGGATACGAGGGCCGGGGCAGTGGCACTGCCCGCGGCGAGCGACTGGAGAGCGGTCCGGCGGTTCATGGGGGGGAGCATCTCGGGAGCATGGCGTCGGGGGGGGGGCGGTGGGGAGCCTGGAGTGGAGGTCGGAGGTCGGGGAGGATGAGGATGGGGCACGAGGATGGACGGTGGTTTGGTTGGGGTCAGATCTAAATTGTTGACATTCTCTGGAGAGTGCCCGCCTCGGGGGATCGAGACAGGATGAAATGTCAACAATTTAGATCTGACCCCGCTTTCTCCGCGGAGCGACGATCGATCGGCCATTCGCGGGTGGGAAGCCACCGAGGCACCGAGGCGCCGCCGCACCGGGTTTCCCTGCGACCGCCCGCACGGCGCCATTGACCCCGGGGACGGCTTCCTGTAGCCAGCCGCCCCATGTCGCAGGAAACCACCTTGATTCTCCTCAAACCGGATGCCGTCAGCAAAGCGCTGGTCGGCCAGGCCCTCACTCGTTTCGAGGCGGCGGGCCTCAAGATCCGCGGCGTCCGGATGCTCCGGTTCAGCGATGCGCTCCTGCAGGAGCACTACGCGCATATCGCGTCCAAGCCCTTTTTCCCCGACGTTCAGCGGTTCATGCAGCAGACGCCGGTGATCGCGCTCGCACTGGCGGGGGAGAACGTCGTGGCCCGGGTGCGCGATTTGCTGGGGCCGACCGATTCGAAGAAGGCGGCGAAAGGGACGATCCGCGGGGACCTCGGCGTGGACGTGATGGTGAACGTCTGCCACGCGTCGGACTCGGCCGAGACCGCCCAGGCGGAGTTGAAGCGGTTCTTCCGCGACGACGAACTGTTCGCGTACTGAGGACCGAGGAGTGCTCGGCGACCCGGTGGTCTCGTGGACGTCGTCGTGGGACGGCGCCGATCTGGGTGCGGTGCAGGGTGCGCGCGATGGTGGAAGGCGGATGGCGCCTCGTCACCTCGGCGGCTACGGGTCGAGGGGCTCGCGACCGGTGCTAGCGGGTCGCGGCCTGGTGGCGCGCCCGGCGGGCGAGCAGCCAGCCGAGCAGCGCGGGGTAGAGGACGAGGGTCGCGGCGAGGATGCTGCCTTGGCGCCACTGTTGGGCCGTGGCGAACGTGTCGGGTGGCTGCAGCCTTGCCACCACTACAGTCGAGAACATCGAGCCGGCCACCAACACAATCATGAACACGACCGCGAGCAAGGCGGTCGCCAGTGGGCGGGCCGCCAGGCTCCCGCCGGCGGACCGGGCCACTCCGGTTCCCTGGGTCATTCCGCGCCAGATCAGCACCGCGGCAACCGCCAGGGTTCCGACGTACCCAAGAACGCCGCTGAGGTTGGTCCACCAAGCCGACGGCAGCCACGCATTCGCCACCAGAGAGGCGATGCTTCCGGCGAGACTCGCGACGTTCGAGAGCCCCCAGACGGCCAACCAGCCCACTATCATCCAGATCGATCGCTCGACCCACACGCGTTCGGCGTGAACTCTCCCGTACTCCCGGGTAAGGGCAGGCGCGGCGCCCAACCGCCGGCTGGCGATGAGGAAGGCTTCCTCCTCGAAGAGCCCGCGGCCGGCCAAGTCCGCCACCGAGTCACGGAGGTGACCCTCGAGTTCCTCCAGGTCCTTCCCGGCGAAGGCGGGCGACCCGCAGAGTTCGTCCCTCCAGCGGCGCGTGGCTTCGTTCAGGTCGAATGGGGTTGCGGGTTCCATAGCTTTTCGAGGGTTGCGTGCACGGTCATCCAGTCGGCCCGGCCCGTGGCCAGGGCCTTACGCCCTTCCTTGCGGAGGCGATAGTACTTGCGACGTCGACCGTTCTCGGCCGACTGCCACTCGGCCTCGACGAGTTGCTCACGTTCCATCCAGTGGAGGACCGGGTAGAGCATCCCTTCCGTCCATTCGATCTTCCCACCCGACAATTCGCGGACCCGCTGGATCAGCGCGTATCCGTAGCTGTCGCCCTCCGCGAGGACGCTCAACACCAGGGGGACGGTCGAGGCCGCCACAAGTTCCTTCGCCAGCACGGGGCAGGTTATAAGCCTAGCGTTGTTA
>JBBQML010000203.1:0-7468 GCA_038328885.1 Verrucomicrobiota bacterium
GAGGCTGGCGCATGGGATCTCCACGTCCACCAGGAGCTGCCTGCTCCGGGGGCGGAGTACGCCCCGGGCGATGCCATCCTGCAGATAGGCAACGCCGCGTTCCTCGTCGGCGGTGTTCCCGACACCGCGGCAGCCGTCGGCTTCTTCGGCCCGGCGGGTTCGCCACTCTGGGTGTTGCCCAAGTCACAGCACCCGGATCTGCCCTTCCTCGGTATCGGCACGGAAGAACTGACGGCTTCGGATTGGAGCGGTGATCTCACCCTCACCCTCGAATCCGTCAACGGTCCGGGGAGTTTCTTCGTCTGGGACGTGGGTCCGTTCGGCGATCTCCAGCCGAAGATGAGCAGCCGTGACGGCGTGGGGCCGGGGGACGCGTTGGACGCGGCGGCGGGCAGCCACAGCCACTACTTCATGGGATTCTCCGCCCCCGGTGACTACGAAATCGCGCTTTCCGCGAAGGGCGTCCACGGCGTCGATGGCGCGGTGGCCAGCGGGGCGGAAACCTATCGGTTCCAGGTGGTGCCGGAACCCGGGGCCGGCGCGCTGTTGCTGCTGGGCGCGGCAGTCTGTTTCGCTCGCCGGTCGGTCCGTCTTCGGTAGGCGCAGCAGCGACCGGGATAGAGTGGGTGGGTCGGCGTGCCTGAGTACGACGCCTCCCACTTTTCCCCGGCGAGGACCAGTACCATGACCTCAAACATCCTGCCGCCGGTGATGGAACGACTCCCGGGCCAACCCGCTGCGGGTGCGCGCACGGGAACTTGGCGCGTGCTCCAACCGTTCCTGCTGCTCCTCGCTCTCGCGGCATCCGCGCCGGCCGAGGCACCGGTCCGGCTCACCACCCAACACGTCGATCTCCGCGTGCGCTACGAGGCCCAGCGCGAGTGGCCCCTCGACCTCGTGGCCTCGGATGACGACGCGCATCCGCGCCGGGATCTTGAAGCCACCAACTGTGTGCTCATGGTCGCCGAAGCCTCGAAGGTCCTGCTGCCCGGCGATTTTCCTCCGCTGGGTGTCGCCGGTGACCCGTTGTGGATTCTACCCGCGTCGCAGGAAGAGGGATTGCTCTACCTGGGTCTGTCCGGGGAGGGGGTTGCTTCGGGCGTCTTCGAGGGACCCCTGCAGTTGCAGCTCCTCGGTGTCGAAGGTCCGGGACACTTTTTCCTCTGGCAGGCGGAGTTCGGCGCCCTCCGTTTCTGGATGAACAGTCGGGATGGCTTCGGTCCCGACGACGCCTTCGAGCAGTTGGTCGGCGGCCATAGTCACGCGAACTTCGGGTTTACCACCTCCGGCGTTTACCGGCTCACCTTCCAGGCTGTCGGCCGCCGGGCTGGCGAAACCACCAACCTGGTGAGCCAACCCACGACCTTTCGCTTCGAGGTTCTGCCGCTGCCGCCCGAGGTGGTCCGTCCTTTCGACGCCTGGCGTCAGGAACACTGGCCCGGCATCGTCGAGGAGGCGGTGGTGGGATCGGGCGCGAACCCGGACGGCGACCCCTTTGCGAATCTCCTGGAGTACGTGCTTCTGCTCGACCCGAAGTCCCCGGACGACGTTTCCGCCGGGGCGGGAGCTCCGGCCGTGAGCGTGATCGGGACGGGTGCCTCCGCGCAGGCGCAAGTCCGGATGAGCCGGGCGGCCCGCGCCACGGACGTCGATTACCTCCTGCAAACAGCCGACCATGTCGCGGGTCCATGGACCACGCTGGACGTGGTGCCCACGGTGGTGCCCGAGGTTGGGGACCGGGTCATGGTGTCCTTCCTCGATCCCCGGCCGGTTGCGCAGCGGGCTCTTGCGCTCTACCGAGTGGAACTCCGACTCAACGAACAACCATGAACCGAATCTCGATCTCCAGGGCATGCGTGCCCGTCCTCGCGCTCGCGGCGGCCACCGGCGTCCTCACCAGTTGTGGCGACCACGACCACGATCACCCGTCGGCCGGTGGCGGCCACAAACACGGCTCCGCCCACGGCGGCGTGCTGGTGGAACTCGGCGAGCACCAGTACCAGTTGGATGTCCTCGCCGACCCTGGGACCGGAACCCTCAAGGCGTGGGTCATGGACGGTCACGCCGAGAACTTCGTCCGCGTGGCGCTGCCGGCCCTCGAGTTGACCCTCCAGGCGGGCGGGCAGTCGCGTGCGATCAGCCTCGAAGCCCAGGCGGATGCAGCCACGGGGGAGGCGAAGGGCGACACTTCGCTGTTCCTCGGTCAGGCCGACTGGCTCAAGGGGGTGACAAACTTCCAGGGGTCGATTCCCCAGATGGAGATCCGCGGGTCCAAGTTCGAGAACCTCAAATTCGCCTACCCGGGGACCCCGTAGGCCTGGCGAACCCGCCCTTTCGCGCTGTCCCGTGACCTCTCTCTTTCGTGACTCATGAGCGCAAACGCTTTGCAGCAACCCTGTACCCGACGGGCCGCGTTGTGGGCCCTTTCCTCCATGGTTCTCGTCGGCACTGCCACGGGGGTGAGGGGGGCAGATCCGGTGGGACCGTTGCGGGTGGTCTGTTCCACCCCGGATTTGGAAAGCTTGGTCCGGGAGATCGGGGGGGCCCGGGTCAGCGCGTTCTGCTTCTCGAAAGGGGCGGAGGACCCGCACACCATCGATCTCAAGCCAAGCTTTGCGCGCGAGTTGGATCGTGCGGATCTCTACGCGCAGGTCGGGTTGGGGATCGAGAATGCGTGGCTCGAACGGTTGATGAGCACGGTCCGGAACGCGAGGGTGAAACCCGGGCAGCCGGGAAACCTGAATCTTGGTACCAGGGTGCGCGGGCTCGAAGGGATGGAGGCAAAGCCCCTGCCGGGCACCTTCCACGAAGAGGGCAACCCCCACTACTTGCTCGATCCGCTGGAGGGACTGCGGGTTGCGGCGGCCTTGCGTGACCGGTTTGCCGCGCTGCGGCCGGCGGACCGGGAAGAGTTCGGGCGTCGCTTTGACGCGTTTCGACGGGAGCTCGGCACCTGGTTGGTCGGGGAGGAATGCGCCGGCGAGGCGGATTTCGAGTCACTGGTTCTTCGGGTGGAAGCCGCCGATGCCGCGGGGCTACAGAAGCTGCAGAAGGAACATGCCCTGGGCGGATTCCTCGGCGCCCTGGTGCCCTATCGCGGACGGGCCATCGTCGGGGATCACGATCTCTGGCCGTACTTTGCCCGTCGTTGTGGGTTGTTGATCCTTGGCTACCTGGAGCCGAGTCCGGGGGTTCCGCCGACGACGAAGCACCTTCAGTCTCTGGTCGAGAGCATGCGGGCGAAGCGGGTGGGGATCATCCTCTCCAACCCCTATTTCGAGCCGCGTCATGCGGCGTTCGTCGCCCAGGCCGCCGGGGCGAAGGTGGTTCCGATGGCCCATCAGACCGGGGCCCGGGTCGGAGCCGAGAGCTATCTTGCGATGGTCCGTTACAACGGAGCCCGGTTGCTCGCCGCCCTGAAGGAGAACCCATGAGCGCCAACGTGCTCGAGAGGGTTGCTCCGGTTGAGGCCGCGCCGGCAGTGACCTCAGCGGCGGGATCCGAACCGCCGGTGGTCGTCGTCGAGCGGGCCACCTTGGCCTATGGGCGTCGGGTCGTCCTGCGGGAGGTCAGCCTGGAGATCCGCCCGGGTGAGTTTTGGTGTTTGCTGGGACCCAACGGCGAGGGGAAGACCACCTTCATCAAGGCGCTCCTCGGCGCCATCCAACCGCGCCAGGGTCGGATTGCCCTGCGTCGGGATTTCCACAACCGGACCCGCCTGGGGTTTGTGCCGCAGGAGGCGGAAGTGAATCCGGCGGTGGCCACTACCGTGCGGGAGTTCGTCGGCGGGGGGTTGGTGGGAATCCGTCTCGACGCCGCCACCCGCGCCCGCCGGGTGCGGACTGTGCTCGAACTGATGGGCATCGCCGCGCTGCCGGAGCGCAGCCTCTGGGCGCTCTCGGGCGGGCAGCGACAGCGCGCCCTGGTCGCCCGAGCCCTGGTGCGGGATCCGTTGTTGTTGATCGTCGATGAGCCCACCGCGGGTCTGGACCTCGCGGCTGCCTCGGGCCTGCTGGAGATCATAAAGGGGCTGAGTCGCGACCGGCGCATCACCGTGGTGTTCGTCACTCATGATCTGAACATCGCTTCCAGCCGCGCTTCGCACGTTGCCCTCTTCCGCGGTGGCCGGCTCAAGGGCGGCCCGGTGGCCACGACCTTCACCGCCGAGAACCTGCAGGCCACCTTCGGTGTGCCGGTCAATCTCAGCCGTGCGGAGGGTGGCATCAGGGAAGGCAGTCCGGTCGGTTCTCTCCCCGCGACCCGCTGAGTTGCCTCCTCCCGCTTCTTCGATGCTGAACTCCTTCCTCCAAAGCTGGCCGCTGTTCCAGTGGACCTACCTGGCCGCCCTGTTCCTCGCGGTGGGCCTGGCCACGTTGGGCGTTCTCGTGGTGACCCGCGGACAGGTGTTCGTGGCCGCGGCAATTTCGCAGGCTTCGTTGCTGGGCCTCGCCGTGAATCTGTGGCTGGGCTGGGGTCAGCCGGCGATCGCGGCGACGGCCTTCAGTGGCGCGGCGGCACTCGTCGCCTCGCGCCGGCGCTCGGCCGTGCACCAGGTGGGCAGCGAAGAAATCACCGGCTGGCTGTTCCTCGCCTGCGCAAGCCTGGCCATCCTGATCCTCGCCCGTCAGCCGGTCGGGCTGAAAGAGGTGCAGGCGATGATGGCTTCGAGTGTCCTTGGTGCCAGTGCGACCGAGGCCGGACTCTTTGCGGTGTTGGCGGGTGCGGCCTTGGCGTTGCCGTGGTTCGCCCGTCGCGAGTTGGTCCTGCTCGTGACGGACCCCACCATGGCGGCGGCGGTGGGATTGCGGGTGGGACGCTGGCTGTTCCTCCTGGCTCTGGCCCTGGGGATCGGGACCGGCCTGGCGATCCGATCCTCCGGTCTCCTCTTCACCTTCGGGTGCCTGGTCCTGCCCGCATTCATCGCCCGCAACCTCTGCCGGGAAATGGCCCCGATGTTCTGGGTCGCCCCGATGGTCGCTGCCACCACCACCCTGACCGGACTGGTGTTGGCCCACGGCTTCGACTTTCCCCCCGGGCAGCTGATCGTCGGACTCCTGGCGCTGCTGCTGGTGCTGGCCTGGTCCTGGCGCGAGGCCCGCGAGTGGATGTGGGGCTGACCCAAACCTCCCATCCCACGCCTCCATGAAACCGCGGAACACGCCCCTCACTCCCCGACGACGCCATGCCGCGCGTGCGGAAACGCCCAGGTTCCATTTGCCTTTTGGCTGCAAACGATTCGCAGCAAGGGTCGATTTCCCCGAACGCGGACCAGGGTGGCCAGCGACCTGGCTCGAGGGCGCTGGGGGGTGTTGGTGGGCTTTCAAGAGATCACCGGCGTTCGGCGGCGCCGGGCCCTTTGCCTTCACGGTGCAGGAAATCAACGACGTGCTCCTCACCCTTCCCGAGCTATGACCTCCGACGGATTTCAGGCGACTCCACCGCTCCGCCCGACCGGGGGAGATTCGCAGTCGCGGGGGGAACCGAGGCACGCATTTTCGCTTCGACGAGTGACCGCCGCCTTCCCCGCCCCCGGGCGAACCCGCGCGAACCTTTATCGACCGCAGGCGGACCTCGTGGGTGCGGTGGCCTCGGGCGCCTGCGCGGTCCATTGCGCGCTCATGCCCTTTGCTGCTGCGCTACTGCCCGCCGCCAGTGCGCGGGTGTTCGAGGGTTCCCTCTTCCACGGTCTCCTCGCGGTCCTGGTCGTGGTGACCAGCTTTGTTGCCTTCCTCCCTGGTTGGCTCCGGCATGGCGAAGGGCGCATCTGGCGCTGGGCCCTCAGTGGCCTCGCCCTGGTGGCCTATGCCCGACTGGCTGATCCCGCCTCGCTCGGTACCGCGGGCGAAGCCCTCTGCACGACCGCCGGCGGCGCGCTCCTCATCGTCGCCCACCGGCTCAACCACAGCCTGTCCTACTGGTGTGACCGCCCCTGACTCCACCGACCTGTGACTTCCGACCTCCGACCTCGGCTCACCAACGGCTGCATCTGCTGCACCCTCCGCGAAGATCTCCTCAAGGAGGTCGCCGGACTCGCCCGCGAAGGGCGATTCGACTACCTCGTCATCGAGAGCACCGGCATCGCCGAGCCGTTGCCGGTCGCGGAGACCTTCACCTTCACCGACGAAGCAGGGCACAGCCTCTCCGATCTCGCCCGGCTCGACACCCTGGTGACCGTCGTCGACGCCCTGAACTTCCTCCGCGACTACGGCTCAGCGGATTCGTTGGTGGACGGTCGCCAGGCGCGGGACGAGGCCGATGACCGCTGCGTCGTAGATCTGCTCGTGGACCAGGTCGAGTTCGCCGACGTGGTGGTCGTGAACAAGGTCGACCCGGTTGACCTTGCGCGTCGAACTCAGCTCACCGGGATACTCAAGGCGTTGAATCCGCGCGCGCGGATCGTCTACGCCGGGTTCTGGTGGGCTGCGGTCGAGAAAAACCAGTGGCCCGACGACGACGAGGAATGCCGCGAGATCGCGAATCTCTGGCAGCAGCCATGGGGCGATCGTCGGCAGGAATTGGTGGTTATCGGCCAGGACCTCGACCACGCCGCGCTCACGGCGCGGCTCAACGCCTGTCTGTTGAGCGACCAGGAAATGGCACTCGGCCCGGAGACCTGGCTGGCGACGTTCCCGGATCCATTCCTGGAGTGGCGGCGCATGGAGCCAACGGTTCCCGAAGCCGCCGTCCCGGCCACCGCCTGAAAACGCGGCGTGTTCCCGAAGCACTCATCGTCCCCGACTTTCTCCCTGTGGGAGGAGCGGCGCCGAACCGGATCCGCTGTCCGCGGTTCCCGGTTCAGTGCCGGCGCTCGCGCGCGCAGCCGCCAGGGTGCGGCTGCGCGCGCATGCTGCATGCCTGAAAAAACGCAAAAACCCGAAGCACGACCCTCGAATGAAAGCCATTACTGCAATCCTCGGCGCTGCTGCTGCCTTGCTCGCCGCCGCGCCCGTCACCCGGGCCGAACTGGTCCTGTATTACGTCGGCCAGGACAACCTGGCCACCCTCCCCTCGGGCGTCTATCGCGGTCTGCCGAATCCCAATCACGGGCGGCTGACCTTCCTCTACGCCCACGCCTACCCGGACGCGCCGTTGAACAACCACTACCACAGCATCGGCATCTACACCTACACCGGGACGTCGAATGAACCGGTGGTCATTCCCACCAACGCCAACTTCCGCATTCCGGAGGTTTCCACCGGTCAACTTCCCCTGACGCTCGCTCCGGAAACAAACGGCCTTTACGCGGGCAAGTTGGTGAACAAGAAAACCGCCGAGAACTACAGCGACCCACGGATCCGCTCGGTACATCGAATCCTGCCCCACGTCACCGCGACGGCGACCAACGAGTTCGGCTTTGGCTCGGACGAGTACGTCATGTTCTACAGCGGGTCCCGCCGCTGGACCAATGCCCTCACCGGTGCCGCCGTATCGCTGGAGTTGGTCGAGAAATCAGCGGAACTGCACGTCG
>JBBQML010000204.1:0-7453 GCA_038328885.1 Verrucomicrobiota bacterium
AGCGCACGCTGGGCAGGCCCATCGCGCCGAGCAGGATGGCGTCGGCCTGTTCGCAGGCGGCGAACGACGACTCCGGCAAGGGATTGCCGTGGCGCAGGTATTCCGCCGCTCCGACGGGATGTTCGGACAGCGCGAAGGCCACGCCGTGAAGACGCGAGGCCACGGCGTTGAGCACCTTCAAGCCCTCCGCCATGACTTCGGAGCCAATGCCGTCGCCGGGGAGCAGGGCGATCTTCCAGGTTTGGCGTCCGCCGCCGACATGCTGGAGCATCGCTTTGGCGACCGCGTCGTCAACTTCTGTTGTCACGCTTTCGATCATATCAATCCCAACCCTTCCGACAAAGCTCGCGGTGCGTCAGTGGCCGGCCCACTGCAACCGGAAGAAGAGATCGCCCTTGGGGGGAAGGTGACGGCAGGGCCCGGCCGCCCAATGTGGGAAGTTCGGGCGGCCGGGTACCTGGATTTCGCTTCACTAACGGAGGCGGAAGAACTTCGTGCCCGTGGCCGTGCGGTCCTGCGGATTGGATTGGCTGGCCGAATCAGTCCAGCCGCCGGTCACTGTAGAGGACTCCTGCAACGTGCCCTGGCCGGTCCAGGAAATCGTCACCGTGTTCCCGCTGTGGGTGATCGGATTGAACTTCGGTGGCTCGTCCGGCAAGTTGAGCAGCCAGCGGACGGTGGCGTCGAAAATGGCCCAGCCGCTCTCGTTCCAATTGACGACCATGCCGGGTCCGCCGAGCGCAAACTGCACGCGCCGCGCCGGATGGACGTAGGTTCCGGTATCGGTGCCTTCGAGAACTCCGTACACCGCTGGGGTCGTCTCATCCAGTGCCGTTCCAAGGGGTTCAAACGCGTATTCCGGGACGCTGTTGGCGGCATGCCAGGTCCCGCTTGCTACTCCTTCTTTCAACACCCGGATCGTCGCTGTCAGACCCGCCGCAAAGGGCGAGGCAGCGTTGGTGATGATCACGGAGACAAAATTGGCGCCGGCCCCCGCTTGTACGCCTCCGCCTGCGAGCCGCCAGTCGTTGACGTTGCCCTGCTCGACATTGATCACGGGGATCGCGAGGTTGTTATCGCGCACAAAGTCGACATAGGGTCGGGCGCCGCCGGAGGAGACAGCCTCGGAATTCCAGATCATCCTGTACTTCATCAGGTAGGCCTTGCCGACCTCGGGATCGGCGTTGTGGGCGCTATTGGCCGACACCGTGCCCTCAACGATATTGTCGACATCCATACCGAACTTCGAGGCCAACCGCTGGGCGATCTGCGTGTCGCCGGCGCTCAGGCCGACCACCAGCGCTCTGAGGCCGGTCTTCGTCTGGAAGCTCCAGGATCCGATGGCTCCGGCGTACTCGACCGAGGCGTTGACGGCCTTGGCGGCACCCCAACCGGCGGCGTTCGTGTAGGATATCGTGGTCCGGTTTCCCACGGTGGAGCTCGAGAAGAGCACGGAGGAGCCGTTGACTTGGAGCACCGGCGTGTTCGTTCCCAGGTTCACGAGGACGACCTGGATCGGCGCGGTCTCGGCGATGCCACTGCTCGAGATGCCAGGACTGACCGAATCGACGTAAGGCCGACTGGGCACCGTCAAGGCCTGATAGGCTTTGGCAGCAGTTGGGACGGTGGAGTCATTCACAAGAGTGCGGGTGTTCTCGTCGGCCGGATCAGCCGTGAAGAACTCGATCTGGGAATCGGCACTGCCGAAGAGGGTGTGGACGATCCGGAAGCCATAAATTCCGGCTTGCTGCACATCCAGGAGGCCCATCCGGGTCTGGAGGCCGCCGTTGGAGTCGAACCACACGGGCGCTTCCCGGAAGATGTCGCGCGGGTCGTTGCGGTGAATAGCGATCTGGACGGCGTCGAGGGCGTGGGCGCCGATCGTGATCAGGCCCTTGGGAAGTTCAACCCAGGTCATTTCCTCCCAGGCGAAGGCGTTCACATTGGCGTCAAGGCTGTAGGTATCATCCGTCCAGCCGGGAAGCCCCGGATAGCGCACGTCGGAATGGCCGGTGGCGGAGTTGAAAAATCCGCCATCGAGGATGTCGTTGGGGGCGGCGGAACTGATGCTGTAGTTGATGACGCCGGGGTTCACAAACGTGCCGTCCGCGGCAACAGGGTTGGGGTTTTCCGGAGCGGGATTGACCGCGGTTTGCACCAGGTTCACATAGGGAGCCTGCGGAGTCAGCGTGTTATCGATCAGTTCGTTCCGCAACTGAGCGTTCGCACGGCCGATGGACGCGTTGAATGACTGGTCCTGGCGGGCGACGTGGATCTTTCCCACAAAGCCGGGCTTCGCGGCATCTCCCGAACCCAGCGGGTAGGCGTAGCTGGCTGGAATGGTGGTTTGGCCTTGCGCCATGAGGACACCGCTTGCCAAAAATCCGGCAAGCAAGATCTCCAAGCTGCCTTGCCGATTGGATGGGGGGGCTTGATGGAACTGTTTCATATTTCTCCAAGTTTTGGTTGATGGGCCGCTGGATGGATCAAGTCAGAGGCAGATTTACTCTACCGACCGATCCGGTCCATGTGCCTTTCCACATTTTTCTTGTGATTTTGCGGCGGCGGAGGATGCTGGAAACATCACCGATGACGAAGGGCAAGAATCCGAGCGCTAAGTGGCGGCGGGCCGCGGTGGCGCTGGTGATTGAAACCTCCAATGCCTACGCGCGGGAATTGCTGCACGGCATCCAAACCTACGCGCGCGAGAACCGCCACTGGGCACTCCACCTCACCGAGCAGGGCCGGGGAGAAACGCCGCCCGCGTGGCTGGGGTCCTGGCGGGGAGACGGCATGATTGCCCGCGTCGAAAGCAAATCCGTCGCCGACGCGGTCCGCCAGGCGGCCTTCCCGGTGGTCAACGTGAGCGCTGCCGAATTGGTGCCGGAATTTCCTACGGTCATCAGCGACAGCCGCGCCATCGCACGAGTGGCGGCGGAGCATCTGATCGAGCGCGGATTCAGGCACTTTGGCTATTGCGGCGATGGGCGGTTCGCCTGGTCTGCACGTCACGGGGAAAACTTTGTTCGGCACCTGACGGATGCCGGGTTCGAGTGTGCCGTCTTCGACTCGCAGCCTGCCGACGCCGGGGATTGGGAACGCGAGCAGGGCAAGTTGGCCCGCTGGATCCGGTCCCTGCCCAAACCGGCGGGCGTGATGGCGTGCTACGACATTCGCGGCCAGCAGGTATTGGATGTGTGTCGCGCCGCCGGCGTGGCGGTGCCGGACGATGTCGCCGTCATCGGGCAGCACAACGATGAACTCCTGTGCGACCTCTGTGATCCGCCGCTGTCCAGCGTGATACCCAACGCCCGGCGCGCGGGCTATGAAGCCGCGGCGCTGCTGGACCGGATGATGCGGGGCAAAGCGAAGCCTCCCCAAGTGGTTCGGATCGAGCCGCTGGGTGTCGTTACTCGTCAAAGCACGGATGTCCTGGCCGTGAGCGATCCCCACCTCTCCGCCGCCGTGCGCTTTATCCGCGAGCATGCCTGCGAGCGCATTGGGGTCGAGGACGTCCGGAAGGTTGCAGCGCTGTCGCGCACGCTCTTCGAACGGCGGTTTCGGAGACTGCTGGGGTGTGCGCCCTATGAGCAGATTCTCAAGGTGCGTCTTGCCAAAGCGAGCGAGCTGCTGGCTTTGACGAATCTGACGCTGGCGGAAATCTCCGAGCGCACCGGCTTTTCCAGTCCTGAGTACTTCAGCGCCGCCCTCCACAAACGCCTGAAGACCACGCCTCGCGATCTGCGCCAGCGTCTGCGCCAGGGACATTAAGAAAACCGGAACTCAGCGGGCCGTATTGGGTTGTGACTTGGCAATTGTCCTCACGGTAAATACCGTGAAGCTCCTCAGAGCGTTGCTTTCTGTTGTGCGTTTCGGCCTCATTTTGGGCGATGCCACGGGGTCAAACATTGGTGAGGGTGACCTCGGGAAGGCGGGTTGGTTGACAGTGCAGGCAGCAGCGGTGCCGACAAGCGGTTCCAATACTCCGCCTGCCCGAATACCCCCTTCGGCCACTTTGCTCCTCACCCACCTCGCCTGGCCCATCCCTCCACCGCCCTCTCACCCCTCCTCGCGCCAAGGCCGCTCTCTTAAAATGAGAACTGCTGCGCGAACGGGGATCGCGGCCGGGGGAGGTGGAATTCGCCCGCTGAATCCAAATTGAGAACTGCCGGAGAATCGCTTGAGCCTGGCGTGGCCGCGGCCTTAAGCTGTCAACGTGTCTAGGAGGATCTGGATCGCTGGTTTGCTCTGCCTCTGCTCGATGGGGCAGCCGATCGCGTCGGAGGGGGAGGAGGTGGTCCGCGTCGCGACGTACAACCTCGAAAACTATGTGCTCGTGCCCACCGGGACGCGCCCGGCGAAGACCGAGGCATCCCGGGCGAAGATCGCCGGGACGCTCGCCGCTTTGCGGGCCGACATCCTCGGCCTGCAGGAGGTCGGTGGACTGGCTGCCCTGGAAGACATCCGCCGACGTTCCGGCGGGGCCGGCTGCGAGTATCCGTATTGGGAGCACGTCGTTGGCTCCGACACGAACATCCAGGTGGCCCTGGTCAGCCGCTTCCCGATCACTGCCCGGCGGTCGCATACCAACGCGGCGTTCCTGTTGGGCGGACGGCGGCACCGGGTCAGCCGGGGATTCGCCGAAGTGGACGTCGCGGTGGCGAGAGACTTCCCGCTGACCGTCTTCGTGGCGCACCTGAAGTCCCGCCGGACGATCGCGGAGGCGGATGAGACCGAGTTGCGTCGCGAAGAGGCAAGGCTGTTGCGCGAGAAGATCGAACTACGGTTGCGCGAGAATCCCCGGGCGAACGTGGTGGTCCTGGGTGACTTCAACGACACCCGGGACAGCGAACCTGTCCGGTTGCTGGTGGGGCGCGGGCGTCACCAGCTTCTCGATACTCGTCCGGCCGAGCGGAACGGGGATACCGGTTACACGCCGAATGCCCGGGGCCAGCCCCGGACGGTCACCTGGACGTACCACTACGGCGTGGAGGACACCTACTCGCGCATCGATTACGTCCTGCTGCACGGGAATCTTCAGGAGCGTTGGAGGCCCGGGGAGAGCTACCTGCTCGCGCTGCCGGATTGGGGCCTGGCGTCCGATCACCGTCCGGCGATGGTCACCCTGGCCGTGCCCACGGCCTCCGGCCCGGTGTCCGGCAGATCGAAGGCTGCCAGCGAGGTCCGGGCCGAAGGCGGGTCGGTTGCGGTGGTTGGGGTAAGGGACGTGTCGTTCCGGAACGAACTCCAGCACGCGGTGGATCGCGGGTTGGCGTGGCTGCAGGCCCACCAGGACGCGGGTGGTTGGTGGTCGACGCCGGAGCACCCGGCGGTGACGGGGTTGGCGCTCATGGCGTTCCTCGGAGAGCCGCGCGGCAGGTATCGGGAGAACCGGCCTGACTACCTCGAGCGTGGCTTCGGCCATCTGCTGGCGAGCGTGCAGCGGGACGGGGGGATCCACCGCACCAACTTGGTCACCTACAACACCTCCATCAGCATGATGGCGCTTCTGGCCGCGGGCCGGGAGGAGTACCGGCCGGTGATCCTCAGGGCCCGCCGGTTTCTGATCGGGCTGCAGGGGGACCATGGCGAGCCGGGCAGGCTGGATACGCCCTTCGATGGTGGCATCGGGTACGGGACGAAGTACGAGCATTCCGACATGGGGAACACGCTCCAGGCGCTGGAGGCGTTGTACTACAGCCGCACGCTGGTTCAGGACAACCCGGCCGAAGCGGGCCAGGATCTGAATTGGGCGGCGGCGATTCGTTTCCTGCAGCATTGCCAGAACCTGCCCAGTCACAATTCCGAGCGGTGGGCTTCGGATGCGCCCGAGAACAAGGGCGGCTTCATCTATTATCCGGGGCACAGCATGGCCGGCGGAACGACGAACGCGGTCACCGGCAGGGTGGCATTGCGCTCCTACGGCAGCATCAGCTACGGGGGGCTGCTGAGCTACATCTATGCCGATCTGAAGCGGGATGACCCGCGGGTCGCCGCCGTCCACGATTGGCTGTTGCGAAACTACACGCTTGAGGAGAATCCCGGCCTGGGTTTGCAGGGCCTTTACTACTACTTCCACACCATGGCGAAGGCGCTGACGGCGTTCGGGGTGGACGAGTTGCGGTTGCCCGACGGCCGCAAGGTCGCCTGGCGCCGGGAACTGAGCCAGCGGCTGCTGGACCTGCAGCAGAAGGACGGTTCCTGGGCCAACGACAACGGGCGCTGGTGGGAGCGGGACCCCGCGCTCGTGACGAGCTACGCGGTGCTGGCGTTGGAGATCATGAGTCGCGGGCTATGAGGGTACCGTCGTGGGGTGTCTTTCGACAGGGCTGCGTTCTGGAGGGTTCGCGGGGTTGGTGCTGCCGAGCGGACGGCAGAAGCCGATCCAAAAGCCCTTTGCTTTCGGAGGTGCGGTTTCCCAACCTTGAGGCGCGATGACGAAGCCGTTGGCGATGTTGGTGCACGACAAGGCGACGCCTGGAACCCTGTTGGCTCGGAAGTTCGGGGATCTGGATTACCGTGTCGTGATCCTTGCCGACCCTGCGCTGCTGGCAGCCACGGTGGCACAGGAGCGCCCGATGATCGTGGTCGCCGACCTGACGAGCCGTCGGGGCGACGTCCTCGCCGCGATCACCGCCCTCCTGGCGGAGGAGGGAACGGCGCATGTGGCGGTCATTGCCTACACCGCCCGCGAGGACGAGCGGTTGAGGGAGAACGCGCTCAAGGCGGGGATCAAGATCCTGGCGACGGATGCCACGGTGGTGCCGCACCTCGAGCAGTTCGTGGAGCACGCCCTGTTGGTGGAGTGATGCCGCGGGGTGCGTGCGGGAGGGCGGCGCTCAGGCAACGGGATCCATCCCGGCTCAGGCAACGGGACCCCTCCCGGCTCAGGGCTGCGTTACCCGGGTCAACCGGCGCGGCACGACCCCCGCCACGTTCTGCACCGTTCCTCCGGGCCAGTGGATTTCGACGGCTTCCACCGTTTCGGCCCGGCCCAAGCCGAAGGTGACGGCGAGTTCCGACTGTGACAAATAGCTGCGCGTGGGCATGACCTGGCGCCACTGCGTCTGGCCGCCCGCGCTGAGCTTCACCCACGCGCCTATCGCGTCGCGGTTGGCCTTGTTTCCCACGAGCTTGAGCCGAACCCAGGCGTGGCCAAGCTGCTGGTCGTTCCGCAGGAGAAGCGGCGGGCCGCCGGACTGGAGCAACAACACGTCCAGGTCCCCATCGCCATCGATGTCCGCGTAGGCCGAACCCCGCCCGACGATGGGCTTGAACAGGTCCGGCCCCGCCTGCTCGGCTCGGATCTCCAGGAATCCCCCGCCGCCGGCGCCGGCATTCCAGAACAACTGGGCCGGTTGATGGTAGGTCTGGCTCTTTTGGATGCGGCTGATGTCATCCTCCAGGTGCCCGTTGGCTGAGAGCAGGTCGAGCCAGCCGTCGAGGTCGTAAT
>JBBQML010000205.1:0-7450 GCA_038328885.1 Verrucomicrobiota bacterium
CTTGGAGCTTACCGAGGCTGATGTCGAATCACGGCTCCAATCGCCCGAAGGCGTCGTCGCGGAAGCATTCGACGGCGGTCGCGGCCGCACGTTGCGAAGGCGGGATTCGCCCGGCCTGCTGGGCCTCCGCTGGGAACCCCCCACGGCCGGAACCACCCTCCAGGGACAGGTCACCGTCAGCTTCACCGGCTGGAACCCCTCCCCCTCCCCGCTCGTGCTGGGTTTCACCGCGGACGGCGGCCACCGCGAGGTGGCCGAACTCCCACCAGGCGACGCTCAAACGGTCACGGTGACGTGCCGTGTGCCGCACCCGAACCCTCCGCGACAGATTGACATCGTGGTCATGGTCCCGGACGGCAGCGGCATCCGGGAAATGCCGCCGGGCAGCGCGCTGGGGGTCCAGAAACTGAGCCTCACCTCCGGCGTCCAAACCTTCCACCTCAACCTCGAGCAAGGGATCTCGGTCGCCGGCATCAGCCAGCGCACGTCCGGGCGCCTGGCGACCTACCAGAACGTCCGACGAATCGCGGCCGACCACCCGATCTGGGGTGGTGGAGCCGGGTCGTTCGCCAGCCTCTACGGCCTCTACCGCCAACCGACGGAGGAATGGGCTGCCTATGCCCACAACGACTGGCTCGAAACACTCGCCACCCTCGGCTCTGTCGGTTTGGGGTTGGCCATCCTGATCCTGTTGGCCCTGGGTTTCCGCTCCCTGGCGGGCGGCGGGGTTCCGGTACCCCGGATCCTCGTGGGGCTCGGCTGGGCTGCCCTGATCGGCTGTCTGGTCCACGCGATCGGCGATTTTCCGTTCCAAATCTACTCCGTCCTCTTCCTCTTCATCCTCATCGCCGCCCTGCTTTCAGTGCTCGGCAGCCCCCGCGGCAGGTCAGTGAGTCGGTGAGCGGCGTCGTGCGGACCCTTGCCGACAATTGCGCCTTGTTCGGCCTGAGGCGGCTTGGTTGGCTTCCGGCGATTGCTTCACGTGCCGTTTCAGGGCCACGTAGGTTTGCCGGGATCATTACCCCGGGCGAACTGACCGGCACGAAGTGTCTGTGAGCCGCGGCCGCCGCGGCGTGGGGAGAAGGGAGTGGGGAGTGTGGGGACAGACCCCACCCACCCTGCGCACCTCCCCACTCCCCACTCCCCACGCCGAAGGCCCCATGCCCGTTCCCCTCCTCGACCTGAAGCCCCAGAACCTCCCCCTGGAGGAGGAACTGACCGCGGCCTTCCATCGGGTACTGCGCTCGGGACACTACATCCTCGGTCCCGAACTCGAGGCCTTCGAAGCCGCCACTGCCCGGTACCTCGGGGTCCGCCACGCCCTGGGCATATCGTCGGGCACCGACGCCCTCCTGCTGGCCCTCATGAGCCTCGGGATCGGCCCCGGCGACGAGGTCATCGTCCCATCCTTCACCTTCTTCGCCACGGGGGGATGCGTCAACCGCCTCGGGGCCACCCCCGTCTTTGCCGACGCCTGCCCCATCTGCTTCAACCTGAACGTCACCGACGTGGCCCACCGGGTGACGCCTCGCACCAAGGCCATCATCCCCGTCCACCTCTTCGGGCAATCGGCCGACCTGGACCCCCTGTTAACGATGGCAACCCGCCACCAACTGCGCGTCATCGAAGACGCCGCCCAGGCGTTCGGAGCCCGGTACCGCGGACGGCGGGTGGGTGGCTTCGGCGACTTCGGCACCTTCAGCTTCTTCCCCTCCAAGAACCTCGGAGCCCTGGGCGATGCCGGGTTGCTGGTGACGAACGATGATGCTCTGGCCGACCGTGCCCGACTGCTGCGTTTGCACGGAGCGCGGCCGAAGTACTACCACCAGTTGGTCGGGGGCAACTTCCGCATGGACCCGCTTCAGGCGGCCTTCCTCGCCGTCAAACTCCCGCACTTCGACGCCTACACGGACCGCCGCCGGGTCAACGCCGCGGACTACACCGCGCGCCTGTCGCGGTTGGCCGGGGTGACCGTGGCCGATCCCGCGGCGTGCGGTTGTGCCCTGGCGGGTCCGAACCCCGGCGTGGCAACCGGCGCACCCGCGCCCCGGATCGTCCTGCCGGTCGCCTACGCGCACAACGACCACATCTGGAATCAATACACCCTCCGCGTGCCTGGGTTGGGTCGGCGCGACGCCCTACGCGCGTGCCTTGTCGAACGCGGGATTGGGACCGAGATCTACTACCCTGTTCCGCTGCATGCCCAACCCTGCTTCCAACGTGCTGGAGGGGCCCTTCCCGTGCTTCCCGTCACCGATCGCCTTGCGGAAGAAGTGCTCAGCCTGCCGATCTACCCCGAGCTGACCTCCGCCCAACGCGATGAAGTTGTCGCTGCGATCAGCGCCTGGGTGGCGGAAGAACCGAGCCGCGCGCATGCAAACGGCTGACTCCGGAGATCTCCGATCTCCGACCTCGGACCTCTGATCTCCGACCCCGGACCTCGGACCTCCGACCCCGGACCTCGGACCTCGGTTCTCGGTTCTCGGATCTCGGATCTCTGACCTCGGACCTCCGACCTCCGACCTCCGACCTCCGACCCCGGACCTCGGAACTCGGTTCTCGGTTCTCGGTTCTCGGTTCTCGGTTCTCAGTTCTCGGTTCTCGGATCACGGATCTCTGACCTCTGACCTCCGACCTCCGACCTCCGACCCCGGACCCCAGACCCCGGACCCCGGACCCCGATGCCCCCGTCCCCCGCTCCCGAACTCTACGTCGTCGCGGAAGCGCTTCACGACGACCTCATTGGGAAGGCCTTTGCCCGGCGGGGCTATGCCGCGGATGAAACCGCGGCCATGATCCGCCTTGGGCGTGCGGCAGCGCTGCACGGCATCCGCACCCACAACGCGATCAAGGCCCTGCACCTTGACGAACTCTTCGGCTCGCGCGTGGGCGGCTGCGTACCGGGGGCCGTGGTTGAGCCCTTAGCCGTCCGCTTCCCGGCCGCCCGCGTCTGGAACGCGCACCGCAAGCCGGGGCCGCCGGTGGCCTACGCCGCCATGGACACCTGCCTCGAACTGGCGGATGAATTCGGCGTCGGGATGGTCAGCGTCGATGAGGCCTGGCACTACCTCTGGGGAGGCGCCTACGTGCTGGAAGCCGCCGCCCGGGGATTCATTGGGTACACCAACTGCACCGCGATGCTGGCTGAAGTCGTGCCGTACGGAGGCACCCATCCGACCCTGGGCACCAACCCCCACTCCTGGGCCTTCCCCACCACCGACACCCTGGGCTTCCCGGTCCTCATCGACTTCGCGACGTCCTCCGTTGCCATGGGGCGCGTCCAGCAATGTGCCCGCGAAGGCCGCCCGCTGCCGGGCGCCTGTGCCGTCGATGCCGCCGGCCTGGAGACCCTTGATCCGGCCCAGGCCGTCGCGCTTCTGCCCTTCGGGGGCCACAAAGGGTACGGGCTCGGGTTGCTGAACGAGATGTTCGCCGCCGTCATCGGCGGATTCCGACCCACCCTCCGCGGCCGGTTCGCCGACGACCACCAACCGGGCGCGGCCCCCCCCCCGCCGAAGCGCACCCCCTCCTTCTTCTTCATGGCCATCCACCCCGAGGCGCTCTCCGGTGGGCGGCACGCGGAAGGCAGCGATTGGCGGGGCAACCTTCAAACCGTGCTGGCGGACGTACTTGGACCGGGCAACGAAAAGGCGATCCTCCCCGGGGCGCCCGAAGCCGCCACCGCCCGCCGCAGCCGCGAAGCCGGCGGACTCCTCTTCACCGTCGCGGAACTCGACGCCTTCGACGCCATCGCCGCCGAATGCGGCCAACCCGCCTGGGACCGCAGCCACCTCCGCCCCGCACCCGGCACCTAACGCGCGGCGCCCGCCGAAGACCCGGAACTCTCTCACGCGTTCTCCGCGGCTCCGCGTGCGCCCCTAGCTTTCGTTCACCAACAACCTCCCCCTTCATGGCCGCTGACCCGATCCCACCGCCGACCCACTGGTGCCTCACCGGGGTAGCCGGTTTCATCGGGTCCCATCTCCTCGAGGAACTCCTCCGCCGTGACCACTCCGTCACCGGCCTCGACAACCTCGCCACCGGCAAGCCACAGAACCTCGCCGACGTCCAGCAACGCGTCTCCCCGGCTCAATGGGCCCGATTCCGCTTCATCCACGGCGACATCCGGCATCCCGCGGACCTCGAAGCCGCCGTCGCCGGCGCCGACGTCGTGCTCCACCAAGCCGCCCTCGGCTCGGTCCCGCAGTCCCTCGCCGAACCGGCCCGCACCCACGACGTCAACGTCACCGGATTTGTTCACCTGCTGGAAGCTGCTCGGAAAGGCGGCGTGCGCCGCATCGTGTACGCCTCCAGCAGTGCGGTGTACGGCGACTGCACTGAACTTCCATCGCGGGAGGACCGGATCGGCGCCCCGCTCTCGCCCTATGGCCTGTCCAAACGTTTAAACGAGGAATACGCCGCGCTCTTTGAGCGTTGCTATGGTTTGTCCACGATCGGGCTCCGCTACTTCAACGTCTTCGGCCCCCGCCAGGACCCCCAGGGAGCCTACGCCGCGGTCATCCCCCGCTGGATCGCCGCCTTCCTCGCCGACCAACCCGTTGACATCTACGGCGACGGCGAGACCAGCCGCGATTTCTGTCCGGTCGACGGGGTGGTCCGCGCGAACCTCCTTGCCGCCAGTGCCACGCTGACGCCCACCGCCCCTCGGGTCTACAACGTGGGCCTCGGTCAGACCACCAGCCTTAACCAGCTTGCCGAGGGGCTGCGCCAGGCCGCCGGGCGCCATCGGCCCTCCGCGTTGGCGAACCAGCCGCGCCACACCGGATTCCGCGAGGGCGACATCCGCCACTCCCGAGCCGAGGTTGGCGCCGCCCGCCACTGGCTGGGCTTCGAACCCGACCTCTCCCTCGCCGAGGGCTTCCAAGCCACCGTCGACTGGTATGGCTCACGGCCCTAGCTCGCACGTAGCCGCCGTGGTCACACGGCGCTCGCATTCCCCACGTCCCACCGTCAGCCGCGCCGTCTCACGACGTCGGCGACGGTCACCTATGCACCAACGATGAAACGCGCCCTCATCACAGGCATCACTGGCCAGGACGGCTCCTACCTCGCCGAGCTACTCCTCGAGAAGGGCTACGAGGTTCACGGCATCATTCGCCGTGCCTCCACCTTCAACACCTCGCGCATCGATCACCTCTATCAGGACCCGCACGCCCCGGGCACCCGGCTGCACCTGCACTACGGTGACCTCACCGACTCGGTGCACTTGGTGAAACTGCTGTATCAACTCGCCCCCGACGAAATCTACAACCTCGGCGCTCAAAGCCACGTGCGGGTGTCATTCGACATCCCCGAATACACCAGCGATGTGGTTGGGCTTGGCACGGTCCGGATCCTGGAAGCGATCCGGGAAGCGGGGCTGGTGAAGAAGTGCCGGTTCTACCAGGCCAGTTCCTCGGAGATGTTCGGCAAAGTCCAGGAAGTGCCCCAGACGGAGACCACCCCGTTCTGGCCGCGCTCGCCCTACGGCTGTGCCAAGGTCTTCGGGTACTGGCTCACGGTGAACTTCCGCGAGTCCTACAACCTCCACGCCAGCAACGGCATCCTGTTCAACCACGAATCCCCGCGCCGGGGCGAGACCTTCGTGACCCGCAAGATCACCCGTGCCGCGGCCCGCATTAAAATGGGCCTCCAAGAATCCCTGTACCTCGGCAACCTCGGGGCGCGCCGCGACTGGGGTTACGCCAAGGAGTACGTCGAGATGATGTGGCTCATGCTCCAGCAGGATTCCCCCGACGACTACGTGGTAGCCACCAACGAAACCCATTCCGTCGCCGACTTCTGCCGCGAGGCCTTCGCCGCCCTCGATCTCGACTGGCAGCGATACGTGAAACACGACGACCGCTATGAGCGTCCGGCGGAGGTGGAACTTCTGATCGGCAACCCCGCCAAAGCCAAGCGCCTCCTCGGTTGGGAACCGAAGGTTCGCTTCCAGGAACTGGTCCGCATCATGGTCGACGCCGACCTCACCCTCGCCCGCCACGAACTCGCCGTCCGCGAGGTGAGCCGGTAGGGGGTGATCAGTGATCAGTAACCAGTGATCGGCAATCCGTAATCGGTGGCTCGTGAGGGGGGGGGGGAGCGGGCGACCGTGTAAGCAAACCATTCTCCGACCTCGGATCTCCAACCTCGGATCTCCGACCTCGGATCTCCGACCTCGGATCTCCGACCTCGGACCTCTGACCTCCGACCCCCGACCCCCGATCACCGGCTGACCTGCACGGGCTTCACGCGGTCGCCGTCCTTCACGCGGTCGCCCGGGTAGAGGATCACGACGTCGCCAGCGGCGAGTCCGCGGAGGACCTGGGTCTCGATCCCGCCGGAGGGGCCGGTCTCGACGCGACGCAGTGACGCCCGGCCGTTCTCGAGCACGAGCGTGGCCCATCCGGGGCCTTGGCGAAAAAGAGCGGCGGCGGGGGCTTTGAGGGTCTGGTTGGTTTCCCAGACCGTGATGTGGGCTTCGACGCGGAAGGCGTCGCCGAGGGTGGGTCGTTGGTCCACGGGGGAGAGGAGATCGGCGATGACGCGGACGCGTTGTTCCTCGACGCCCAACGCGGAGACCTTGGTGAACGCTGCGGGTTCGATGAGGCGCACCCGGCCGGTCAGCGGCACGGGTTGTCCCCATTGATCGAACTCCACGGCGGCGCCTGGGGCGATCGACGCGGCATCGCGGGAGAGCACCTCGATGACGACCTCGAGGTCGGCCGGGTCGCCGAGTTCGAGCAACGGGCTGCCCGCGGTGACCACGCGGGAATTCTCCTCGATCACCCGAAGGATGCGTCCCGAAGCGGGGGCGAGGACCTCCACGGGCTTGAGGAAGGAAGCGGGGTCCGGGGCGGGGGACGACAGGACGGCGGCGAACTCGGCGAGCTCGGCCTCCGCCTGGCGCAGCGCGCTCTGCGCGGCGGCGAACTCCTTGGCCGCGGCGGCTTCCCGCCACTGGAACGACTCCAGTTCCTGGGCGGACACGGAGCCCTCGCGGAAGAGTCTCTCGAAGCGGTTGAGGTCGCCGCGCGCGAACTGCTGGCCGGTGCGGGCCTTCTCGAGCTGGGCGACGGCCACCTCACGGCTCGCCTCGGCCAGGGTGCGGCTGCGCGCATCGAGGAGCGCGGGCGTGATGGGGTCGATGACGGCGACGAGGGTGGTGCCGGCCTGGACTTCGGCGCCGGCCTTGAAGGGGATTCGGCGCAACTGGCCGGCGACGGGTGCGGAGACCACGAACCGCTGGCGCACCCGGGTGCGGCCTTCCTCGTGGATGCTTGCCCGCAGGGTGCCCACCGAAGCCTCACCGGTTTCGACGGGAATGGGCTGGGGCCGGAAACCGGCGGCGATCAGGGCGGCGACCAGCAGCAGTCCCGCGTACGGGATCCAGCGGGGGGCGCGTCGGCGGCCCGCGGGTCGGCCCGGGGTCTGGCCCGGGGTCTGGCCC
>JBBQML010000206.1:0-7447 GCA_038328885.1 Verrucomicrobiota bacterium
CCTGCTCCTCGGCGGCTTTGAATTCGGGGGCCTCCACCTTCGGCCGGTTCGCGGGTTTCACGCCGGCGAGGTAGTCGCCGATGGTGAAGGGGATCACGAAATAGCCGTCCGCGAGTCCTTGCATCAGGGCGGAAGCGCCGAGGCGGTTGGCTCCGTGGTCCGAGAAGTTGGCCTCCCCCAGGACGAACAGCCCGGGGACGTTGGACATCAGGTTATAGTCCACCCAGAGGCCGCCCATGGTGTAGTGCACGGCCGGGAAGATTCGCATCGGCGCCTGGTAGGCGTCCTCGTCGGTGATCTCGCGGTAGATGTCGAAGAGGTTGCCGTAGCGTTCCCGGACCGTGCCTTCGCCGAGTCGACGAATGGCGTCCGCGAAATCGAGGTAGACCCCGAGGCCGGAATCGCCGACCCCGCGCCCGTCGTCGCAGACCGTCTTGGCGGCTCGGGACGAGATATCGCGCGGGGCGAGGTTGCCGTAGGTGGGATACATCCGCTCGAGGTAGTAGTCCCGGTCGTCCTCGGCGATGTCACCAGGGGCCCGGCGGGCGTCCTCTCTTTTCCTGGGCACCCAGATGCGGCCGTCATTCCGGAGGGATTCCGACATCAGGGTCAGCTTGGACTGGTAGTCGCCGGTGACGGGGATGCAGGTGGGATGGATCTGGGTGAAGCAGGGGTTGGCGAAGCAAGCTCCGCGCTTGTAGGCGCGCCAGATGGCCGTGCAGTTGGAGAGACGGCCGTAGGTGGAAAGATTGAAAACGTTGCCGTACCCGCCGGTGGCCAGGACCACCGCGTCCGCGGCGTGGCGGGTGATGGCCCCGGAGATGAGGTTGCGGCAGATGACGCCCTTGGCATGGCCGTCGACCACGACGACGTCCATCATCTCCTCGTGGGCCAGCATCTGGATGGCGCCGGTGCCGACCATGCGCATGAGGGCGGAATAGGCGCCGAGGAGCAGTTGCTGGCCGGTCTGACCGCGGGCGTAGAACGTGCGGGACACCTGGGCGCCCCCGAACGAGCGGTTGTCCAGGAGCCCGCCGTACTCGCGGGCGAACGGCACGCCCTGCGCGACGCATTGGTCGATGATCTTCACCGACACCTCGGCCAGGCGGTGGACGTTGGCTTCGCGGGCGCGATAGTCGCCGCCCTTGATGGTGTCGTAGAACAGCCGGAAGACGCTGTCGCCGTCGTTCTGGTAGTTTTTGGCGGCGTTGATGCCCCCCTGCGCGGCGACCGAATGGGCCCGGCGGCCGGTGTCGTGGTAGACGAAGCACTTCACCCGGTAGCCGAGCTCCGCGAGCGAGGCGGCGGCAGAAGCTCCGGCGAGGCCGGCGCCGACCACAATGACCTCGAGCTTCCGCTTGTTCGCCGGGTTGACCAGCTTGATCTCGCTCAGGTGCCGGGTCCATTTGTGCTCCAGGGGGCCGGCGGGAATCTTGGATTCGAGTTTCATGGGACGCGACGAGAGCGGGGACAGCGGGCTGGAGGGGGGGGAAGGGGGCGGGGGAAGCGGGGATTACTGGACGAGTCGGAGGAAAATGGCGAGGGGGATGCTCGCGTATCCGGCGAACAGGGCGATGGCGAGGCCGCGGGCGCCGAACTCGAGTCGGCTCCGCCAGACGCCCTCCTCCAGGCCGAGGGATTGGAACATGGCGCTCATGCCGTGACTCAGGTGAAAGCAGAGCAGACCGATGGCGACCAAGTAGAAGAGCGAGACGACCGGCTGACTGAACCCGATCACCAGCATCTGGTGGACATCCTTGTAGCCGTCCTGGGGACCGTCGCGAACGACCAGGGAACCGAAGTCCTTCCCCGTGAGGTTCACCGCCTGGATTTGGGCGGTGTAGTGGAGCAGGTGGTAGACCACGAACGCCGCGATGACGAGGCCGGTCATGAACATGTACCGCGAAGCCACGCTGGCCCCGAACGGCCGGTCCGCGCCGGAGTAGCCCGAGGGACGCGCGCTCCTGTTCTGGGCGGTGAGCGCGATGGCGGACCACACGTGCAGCCCGACGATCCCGAGCAGACTCAGTCGCACGCACCAGAGCAGGGCCGGATTGGCGTGGAGCAGGTGGGCGTAGGCGTTGATGCTCTCCTTGGGCAGGAAGATCTGGAGGTTGCCCACCAGATGCCCGATCACGAACAGCACCAGGGCGACGCCGGTGGCGCCCATGATGAGTTTCTTGCCGATGGAGGAGTGGAAGAGAAGCTGCAGCGGTTTCATGGGCTGACTCGCTCACGGGGCCTCGCCGGATGGCTTCGGCGGAGGCTGGGTCCTAGACAGTTATTAGCCGTTGTCATTAGGTCTATAACTACTTTTGACCCGCAAGCACGCAAAACGCTAATGAAACGCGGGATCGATGGTCAACCTTGCGCCGCAAGAAACTTTCTCCCCGATGCGCGCCCCGCGTCGGACCTCGCCCCTGCTGCGGCGGTGGAGGGTCTCCAGGCACCGGGTCACCCGGGCCGCCGCGGCGTGCGGGGCCTGCTGATCCACGGACCGCTAGCGGCCCGCGATCCAGGCGGGCACCTCCCGAAGCGACTGGATCTGGAGGTCGCGGGACGGGGCATCGCGTCGGAGGTGGAGGGCCGACAGGCCGGCCGCGATGGCGCCGGCGAAATCCTCGTGCAGGGCGTCTCCCACATGGAGCACCGCGCCGGCGGGGCGTCCCAGTTGGCGAAGGGCTTCCTCGAAGATCACCGGTGAGGGCTTGGTGAAACCGGCCTCGGAGGAGACCACGAGGCAGTTGAAGTAGCGATCCAGGCGGAGTTCGCGGAGCAGCGGGCGGAGCCGCTCATCCCAGTTCGACACCAGGCCAAGATCAAAGCCCTGGGCGGCGAGGGCATCGAGGGTTGGGATGACGTCCTCGAAGATCCGCCAGGCACGACCGATGGTGAACTCCGAGTACAGATCCGGGAAGAAGCTGGTACTGGGTGGTTGAGGGACCAGGCCTTCGAAGACCCGGTCGACCAGCCGTTCCCAGTCCCCGCGGTGATGTTGGAAAGGGCGCGCCTTTTGCCAGGCCTGTCCAAAGCGGCTCTCGAGTTCGGCGGCGGAAAGGCCGGGGTGGCCGTGGCGGGCGGCGACCCGGGCGTAGACCTCGCCCACGGAGGGTTCGACGGAGAGCAGGGTGCCCCCGACGTCGAACGTCACCGCCTGGATGGGGGTGGGGGTGCGGGCCATGGCGGGCCGGGGCCGGCTCAGGGACGGCGTTGCCGCAGGAGCCAGTCGTAGAGCGCGGGGTCGTTGTAGGCGGCGGTCCACGAATCATGACCAGCATCCGGATCGACCGTTAGCCGGGCGTGGTTCCCGATACGTTCGAAGGCTTTGACCATGGCCTGGGAGTTGGACAGGGGGACGACCTCGTCCTTGGCTCCGTGGAAGGCCCAGATGGGGAGGCGCTCGAGGGCGGGGCGGCGCGGGCCGCTGGAGATCCAGACCTGGACGGGGTCGGCCCAACCGCAGATTGGGACGATGGCGGCGAACCGATCCGGGTGAGCGGTGGCCCAGCTCCAGGTGCCGTTGCCGCCCATGCTGAGCCCGGTCAGGTAGACCCGGGCGGGATCCACGGTGAGCGTGGCGAGGACGTGCGTGAGGAGGGCATCCAGGGCCTCCACATCCCACAACTGGTTTTCGGGGCACTGCGGGGAGATCACCACGAACGGGAATTCGGGGCGCTGCGCCGCCAGCTTGGGCGGGCCATGCACCGCGACCTTTTCCAAATCGGTTCCGCGCTCGCCCGCCCCGTGCAGGAACACCATCAAGGGCCACTTCTTTTGCGGGTCGGTGCCGTAACCCTGGGGCAGGAACTGGAGGTAGCGGAAGCTCACGGGTCGCTGAAGAGTGGTCTCGAAACGTCCGTGGCCCGAAGCCACGGCGGTCGGCGGCGAGGGTTCGGCGACGGCAGCGGTGGCGTGGTCAACCGGCAGGACGGCGAGCAGCCAGGGGACGGCCAGCCAGCCCGGAAGGAAACGTTTCATGGGAAGAGGCGGGACCTTAGGGGGACGGTTCATCGGGCACAACGTTTTCTGGATCATACGAGCTTGAGCCGCGGCAGGTCCTGAAGATCCACCACGCCGACCGGTTCGCGGCGGGCGTTGACGGCGATCAGATCGTCGATGTTCCGTTCGTTGAAGATCCGCAACGCGTCCGCGGCGAGGGCATCCTCGCGCACGGTGACCGGACGGCGGGTCATGACCCGGGTGAGGGTTTGCGTCATGACATTCTCGTTCGAGGCCAAGTGACGGCGCAGGTCGCCGTCCGTGAAGACCCCGACCAATCGGCCGCGAGGGTTGATGACCGACACCGAGCCGGCCTTGGCACGGGTCATGGTGAGCAGGGCGTCGCGCACGGTGGCGGTCTGGGGACATACCGGGTTGCGGTCCCCGGTGCGCATCACGTCGGCCACCTTGACCAGGAGGGCTCGTCCGATCGCTCCGGCGGGGTGGAAGCGGGCGTACTGGGCCTGTTTGAAACCCCGTGCCTCCATCGTGGCGATGGCGAGGGCGTCGCCGAGGGCCATCATCGCGGTGGTACTGGCGGTGGGGGCGAGGTTGAACGGGCAGGCCTCGCGGGGCACCCGGGTGAGCAGGACCAGGTCGCTGTGCCGGGCAAGTGTCGAACGCGGGTTGCTGGTCACGGCCACCAGGCGCCAGGCGAGCCGCTTCAGGGCGGGCAGGAGGTGCAGGAGTTCGTCGGTCTCGCCCGAATAACTCAGGGCCAGGACGACGTCGCCGTCATTGATGACGCCGAGGTCGCCGTGGAGTGCATCGACCGCGTTGAGCAGGACGCTGGTGGTGCCGGTGCTGGTCAGGGTCGCGGCAATCTTCTGCCCGATATTGCCGGACTTCCCGATACCGACGACCACGACCTTGCCGCGTTGGCGCAGGCACTCGACCAGGGACTCCACGGTCTCGGAGAAGCTGGCGCCGAGCTGGCGCCGGAGGGCACGGAGGGCGGCGATTTCGATGTCGATCACCGCACGGGCTCGAGCTTGGTGCTTCATCGGCGGGCGACGCTGCCCGCCACCGCGGGCGGATGCAACGATTAGGGGCGCCGGTTTTCGGGGCTGGCACCATGGCGTTGGTTGAGTAGCGTACCGCGCGACCTTTGCTGCCCCATGGACCGACCCCTGTCACCCCGGTGGACGCTGTTCATCCTCACCGGGTTGAACCTCTTCAACTACCTGGACCGGTACGTGCTGTCGGCGGTGCTGCCGTCGCTCCAGAAGGACCTGGGGTTGAGCGATGGCGAGGCAGGCCGCACGGCGACGGCGTTCATGGTGGGCTACTTCCTGACGTCGCCGGTCTTCGGCTACCTGGGGGACCGGGCCTCCCGGAAGTGGCTTATCGCCGCGGGGATCTTCATCTGGAGCGCCGGGACCGTGATGACGGGTTTCGCGGGGGGCGTGGGGGCGTTGCTGGCCTGGCGGGTGCTGGTGGGCCTGGGGGAGGCGAGTTATGCGACCATCAGCCCGAGTTATATTTCAGACACCTTCGGCCCGGTGAAGCGGAACAATGCGTTGACCATTTTCTACGTGGCGATCCCGGTGGGGGCCGCCCTGGGGAACATCCTCGGCAGCATCATCGCGACGCATTACGGCTGGCGGTACGCCTTCATCTGGGCCGGGGCGCCGGGGCTGTTGCTGGCCATGGCCCTGCTGCCATTCGCCGAGCCGGTGCGTGGGGCCGCCGAAGCCCCGTCGACCCCGGGGGCGGGTGGGGGCGGTGGCACGGCGGGGGTGGCCAAGCCCGGTCCGCTGGAGGTGCTCCGTCTCTTTCGTCTGCCGGCGTACGCCCTCGTCGTCGGTGGCTACACGGCGTACACCTTTGCGCTGGGGGCGTTCGGCCATTGGGGTCCCACCTTTCTGCATCGGGTCCATGGCCTGCCCCAGCAGTCGGCGGGCACGTTCTTCGGGTTGGTGCTGGTGGTGGCTGGCCTGGTGGGGACGTTGCTGGGGGGGTTCGCCGCGACCGCCTGGCAGCGGCGCAACCGGGGTGGGTACGCGGCGACGCTCGCGTTGTCGGCGCTGCTGGCGGTGCCCATGGCCCTCGGAGCCTTCCTGGCGACGGACCGGACGGTTTCCATGGTTTTCCTGGCGCTCGCGATGTTCCTGCTCTTCCTCCCCACCGGTCCGATCAACACGCTGATCCTGGAATCCGTGCCGGTGAACCTGCGGGCGAGCGCGATGGCGGGCTCGATCTTCTGCATCCACCTGTTCGGTGACATGTGGTCACCGGAGATCGTGGGCCGGTTATCCGACGCCTGGCAGAGCTTGCGGAGTGCCGTGCTCATCCTGCCGGCGGCCCTGCTCGTGGGCGGTGTTCTCTGGCTGGTGCTGG
Source organism: Verrucomicrobiota bacterium (assembly GCA_038328885.1). Classification (GTDB taxonomy): domain Bacteria; phylum Verrucomicrobiota; class Verrucomicrobiia; order Limisphaerales; family CAIMTB01; genus CAIMTB01. Next base: position 6,340 of record JBBQML010000206.1, read on the forward strand.
CGTGGAGGCAATGGGGGGCCTCACCGCCGAAGCAAGTCCAAGTCACCGGATAGCCGGCCGGGGAACGCGCCAAGGCCGCGAGAGAGGGGGTTCCGAGCCAACGGGACCCCGCAGGAATCCGCCCGCTGGATCCAGGATGAGAACCGCTGCGGGTCCCGGGGCAGTCGAGGGCCCCGGGCCTCGCAACCCGCGCAGTCCCCACGACGCCACCCCTCCACGGTCCAGGGCTTCGGGCCCGATCCGCTCACGGCGTCGTGGCGGTCAGCAGGTCGACCAGCGCGGCATCCTTCTCTGGTCCCGATTGGAAGTCGAAAGCCCGGAAGTAGCGGGGTTTTTCGACCTGCGGTGTGGAGGGGTTTTTGAGGATTCTCGCCAGCAGGGCAGGGGTTTTCCTCGATCGGGACCGCCAGAGAATGTCCCGGCCGACGGGGGTGAGGGTCGGGTCGCCGGCCTGGGCGAGGTAGGCATCCAGGCAGGCATCCCACCGGCCCTCGGCGGCGATGCCCAGGGCCTCCAGGTACCAGCGATCCCTGCCGTCGTGTTTCAAGGCGAGGCGGGCCCAAAGTGCGGGCATCTCGGGGGAGGGATGCTGCCGCAGCGCGAGGGCGGCTTCGCGGCGAACCTGCGCGTTGGGATCGTTGACGAGTTTGCGCAGGAGCGGGATCAGGTCGAGGCGGCGTTCCCGCGCGATCCGGAGTCCGGTGATGCGGAGGTCGCTGTCGGCGTCGGCCAGCGCTTCGGCCACGTAGCCGCCCTCGCGGCCGGGCAACCGAGCGAGCAGGTGGAGGCCGCGGGCCCGGAACCGGGGGTTGGGATCCTGCCACAACAGGTTTAATTCCGCCTCGGCCGCCAGCCCCGCCTTCTGCAGCGCTCCCCAGGCGAGGTAACGCGTCGCCAGGTTTGGCGAACGCAGGGCGGCCACGGCCCCTTTGGGCGTGGAGACCTGGAACGGCGGCACGACGGGTTTGCGCCCCTTGGGTGCGACTCGGTAGACGCGCCCGGTCATGAACTCAGCCTTCTGGTCGGCCATGTAATGACCGCCGACCCCGGCGTCATTCCAATCGGAGACATAAACCGAACCGTCGGGGGCGACGCAGACGTCGCTGGG
>JBBQML010000207.1:0-7431 GCA_038328885.1 Verrucomicrobiota bacterium
GCCGCGTCTCGATGACCTCGACCGGATGGCCTTCGAGGGAGGGCGCGATGCGATGCAGACGGGTGAGGACCTTGCGAATGGCGGAGCCGAGTTCGGCGCCCAGGTGGGAGACCTCTTCGACCGGAATCAACTGCCGCTTCAGCTCGCGGAGCTGAACCTTCAACTTCGCGTTCTGAAGGACGACGTGCTGGGCGCGCTCCTGCTCGTAGTTGACCGGCGAACGGTTGGGCGTCTCGAACAGCCAGCGGATCAGGGGCGCCAGGTAGACGCGACTCCCACGGAAGGCCGCGCACCCCGACCGCTTCGCGTGCTTGATGGCGGTCGTTGGAATCCCGGTCGCGGATGCGCACGAGGAGATGCTGTCGAAGGACTCATGGACGGTTCGCTTCTCGTCCCGCTCGCGGTAGTAGCGGAGCAGTCCCTGGATCGCGCCAACCAGTGGGTACCGCCCGTTGTCCGGGACCGGCATCCAACCCTCGCGGGCAAGTTCGCGCAGCCGACGATCGGTTAGACCGGACAGACGGATGAGTTGCGCGGCGTCGATGGTTCCGTTGTCGGCCACGGCTCGGGCCTCCGGTGCCTCAATGATCCAGTCGTCGAACTCGCCGACCTGAAAGAACCCCCGCGCCGTCTTCGGCAGGAGCCCGGTGTCGACGGCACGTTGATACCCGGCGAGGGAGAGTTCCTTCTGGAGGATCGCGGCAGGCCCCGCGCCGACCGCGAGCTTCCGCTCGAGGGCCAGACGACTGAACGGGGTGCCGACGTAGCCCGGCGGCATCTGGACCTTGTCGAGAATGACAAGCGCCCGGCCGGCCTGGGTCAGGCCCTGCCACCGGCGCCGGCTGAAGCTTTCGGTCGATGCGGCCGTTCCGTTGTTCGAGCCGACTCGGATTCCAGGGAAAGTGGACGTGGAAGAGGCTGTGGCAGTGCGCCTGGAGATTGATGCCCTCGCGGGCGGCGTCGGTGGACACGAGAATGCGAAGCGGGTGCTTCTGCGGATGCTCGTTGAAGGCGCGCTTGATGGCCTCACGTTTGTCCGGGGGCGTGGGACCGTGGTAGACCGCGATGCGAAACTCGGCGAGATGGGTTTCCGCAATCGCGGCGCGCAGCATCTCGACCAAGTAACGCTTGGTGTCGTCGTACTCCGTGAAGATCAGGAGCCGCAGGTCGTTCCACGCGGCATCGGGTTGAGGGGACCTCTGGCCGGGTTGGGCCACGCCGGGACACATCTTGCTGCGGATCCAGTCGATCACGAAGCGGACCCACGCATCGGGCAGGCCGCGGCCTTGGTCAGCCACGATCTCCATTTGCGTGAGCAGACGCTTCTCGGCGGCAACGTCAGCCCGCTGGGAATCGCCGGTCGCGGCGACCGTGGCGGCTTCGATCTCCTGGGCGACCAATCCGTCCTGATCTTCCTCCTAGAGTTGGGAGCGGTCGTCGTCTCGATCGAGCCCTCGGGAGAGAAGGTCGAGGTGCGGAGCGTCGGACACCACCGCGCCGGCTGACGTGTCGGCAGCCCAGAGGCGCTCCATCGTGCGTCGATGGACCGCCAGCGTGCGGGCGAAGGCTTCGACCGAGGACAGGAGCCGCTGCTGGAGGTGGGACACCAAGAGGGCCGCCTCCGCCTGCTTGCGCTTCGTCGCGCCCGCCGTTCGCGCCTGGCGCACCCGCCGATACTGACGGATGCGCATCAAGTACGCGCGGTCGAGAACTTCGAAGGTGAGGCCGAAGCGGGCCTCCAGCTCGTCCTTCCACTGCGCGAGCATCGAGGGCGGACACGCAACGAGGATTTCCCGAACCCGCCGGCGCAGGAGAAGTTCGCTGGCGATGAGGCCGGCCTCGATGGTCTTGCCGAGGCCCACGTCGTCCGCGATGAACAGGTTCACTCGCGGGAGCAGGAGCGTCTTGCGGAGCGGTTCGAGTTGGTAGGCGTCGAGTCGGATGCCGCGCGGAACGGGGCCTGGAACAGGCGGGGATCGGTCGCCGTGACGCGATTCCAGCGGAGGGTATGCAGGTAGGCGCTGAAGTGCCGGGCGTTGTCGAAGCCGCGGCGGCCAATCGACTGCCACGCCTCGCTATCGAGGATCTCGGAATCCAGTTCGAGCTCCCAAATGACCTCGAGCGGCTGGCCCTGCGCGTCGTCGTCGAGGCACGCGAGCCGGATCAGCGTTCCGTAACCGGGATTGGGTTCGACCGATTCGACCAGCCACGTGCGGGTTCGCACCCGGACAACCTGGCCCGATTCAGGCAGCGCGACCGACCTTCGATGGTCTGGAGCCTCGATATTGATGTCGGTCAGGCTCATGGGGCTCTGACAACCATCAGCAAACGCGACCGTTCGCTCGAGGCGTTCGTGGCGCGGGATCAAATCCCGAGTGGCGCGGTGGCGGCGACCGCGGTCGATCGCCGAAAGAGCTTCGGAGGACGCTCCAACCTGCCGCTCCGTCAGTTTGTGGAACCCTGCCCACGCCGGTCGGCCTGCCTCGCGGGCGTTCCCGTTCGATTGCGGAGTGGTTCCGGGAAGGCCTTACTGGGATCGGGAAAAAGCCCGGCGGTAGTCGATCGGATTGGGGGGCGGAGAGGGGAGGAGGCAGGCGAACTGCTTAGCCACTTCCCGCTTAGCCACTCGCCAACCTTGGGCGACTCCGCTGCACGCCGGCCGCTAAAAGTGGCTAAGCTTTGGCTAAGCAGAGGTTTTTTCGCTCCCGGAAGAGCACTGCTTCATGCTCTGTAACTCATTGTAAGGCAACGTATTGAAAGCTGGAGCCAGTTGTCGGATTTGAACCGACGACCGTCCGATTACAAATCGGGTGCTCTACCACTGAGCTAAACTGGCCCGGCCGGGCGCCGGACCGGCTTCACTTGCCCGCGGCCGGCGCTCCGCGCAAGTAAGTTCACCTCGCGCGCTCCGGTCAAGCCGTGGCTCCCCGGTCGCCAGGGTCTCGGAAGGTCCCGCCATCACGGCTTCCGCCGTTCCTGCCCCCGACTCCGCACCCCTCACCCCCCTCGCCGAAGGCTCAGAGGCGCGGGGCGGCCGGCTTCACCGGCGAACGCCACGGGACCACCCCCTTCACGCGGGTCTTGCGCTTGAAGACCTGGTCCCCACACGTGACGTAGAGGGTGTCGAGCTCGGCCCCGCCAAAACACACGTTCGACAGCCACCCGCTGTGCGGTTTCGGCAGAATGGCGTTCACCCGTCCGGCCTGGTCGCAAATCTGCAACCCCAGCCGCGTGGTGACGTACAGGCGACCCTCGGCGTCGCAGGTCATGCCGTCCGCACCGCTGTCCACCGCAGGATCCGGAACGTGCAGGTGGAAGTACGGTTGCTTGTGCGCCAATGATCCGTCGGGCTGGATGACGTAGGACCAGACCCACTGGCTGCGGGTGTCGGCGACGTAAAGGAGGCTCTGGTCGGGCGACGTGACCAACCCGTTGGCGAAGCCGAGACCGGTGTCGACGACCTGTGAGCCCGCCGCATCGACCCGCCAGACCTTCTTGTTGTCGGGATCGGTGTAGAAGCCGCCCTCGGGGAGAACCACCAGGTCGTTGCCCGGGGCGTCCTCCAAGACCACCTCCCGCTGGCCGGAGGCATCGTAGCGCTCGACCTGTTTCCGACTGTTGGCCATGGCATAGAGCCAGTCATCGGCGCTGTACATGAGGCCATTCGCACCCCCGGTGTCCTCGGCGAAGACCGAGACCTTACCGTCGAGCCCGATCCGGTGGATGCGGTTGTTCGGGATGTCGGTGAAGAATACCTCGCCCCGATCGTTCACGGCCGGTCCTTCGGTGAAGCGGTGGCCGGCACTGACGAGGACCCAGTCCTCGCCGGGGACGATAATCTGCTGGAGGAAGGTGTTGCTGGAGGAGGTGGAGCGCGGCACCGGTTGGGGGTAGTCGCGCCAGAGCCAGCGCATGGCGTCGGGGAAGATGGCGGCGCCCTGCCGCCCATCATGCCCACCGTCGCCCCACGCGTGCGCGACCTCGTAGCCGGCGAACTCGAGGGCGCTGAGCATGTCCTGATTGGCGATGAACCAGCTGCCACCGTAAATGTTGAGGTCGTTGCTGCCGTCCTGGAGGTAGACGCGGATCGGCTTTGGTTCGGTCTTCCGGACCAGGATGGGGTAGTCGTTGCCGCCGCGGAGGCCGACGTAGGTGCCGATGGTGCTGAACACGCGACTGAAGGAGTCGGGTCGTTCCCAGGCGGCGGTGAAGGCGGCGATGGCTCCGGAGCTTGCCCCGGCGATCGCCCGCCCGGCGGGGTTCGGCGTGAACTTCAGCCCGTGCGTGCGTTCAACCCAGGGAAGGAACTCCTCGATCAGGAAACGGGCGTAGCGGTCGCCCATGGAGTCATACTCAAAGCTGCGGTTGAAACGGGGCAGGGCGTCCGTCCGGGTCGGAGGGACCACCCCGGGGCTGACGAAAATGCCGATGATCGGCGGCAGTTCCTTCCGGTGGATGAGGTTGTCGAAGACCGCAGGGACCTTCCATTCGTTGGCGCGGCCTTTCCCGTCCTGGAAGACCATGATCGAGGTCGGTACTTGGGGATCGTGCCGGGCGGGAATGTAGACGGAGTACGGTCGGGAGGTGCCCGGGAAGACGCCGTTGGTCGAGGTGTGGGTCCCATCCAGGATCCGGCCTTTGGGGACGTCGTCGTGTGGCAGGGAATCCGGGGTCAGGGGGTATTCCGTGGCGGCTTCAAGCGCGATGGCGGTGGTGGCGGTAAGGATCAGCCCGAGGAGGGCACGAGCCAAGCCGAGGGGACGGAGGAGCATGCGGGAGGTTTCCGGAGGGGCCACGGAGAGTCAAACCTCCGCGACGAACCCCGTGCCACTCGAGTCCTCGGACGAGCGCAAGGGGGAAAACAACCGTCTCGGTTCCGGTGCCCTCGGGTCAGCGGCCGTGGACTGAGAAGCGCGGATCTCGTGAAGCAAGCGGTGGGGAGGCACGCCAGCCACCACGGACGCGTTCGGTCGAGGGTTGAGCGGCATGCATCCGACTTCGGCCGGGAGGCGTTAGCCAGGAGACAATACCCGAGAGGCGTCGATTCGCTCCACCCGCGGGGGTGCCGTTGTGGGAGGTCCCCCGGCGGTGTCCCGGAAGTGGCTCAGGGCACGTTGCGTCTCCGGGTCCACCTCGAACCCCAACTCGGTCAGCGAAGAACCATGAACGATTCTCATTCCGGCCAACCCGGCTCAGTCACGCGAGTACCCTCCGCCACGATCCTCGCGCTGGCGCTCCTGGTGGCGGGGGCGCGTTCCGACGCGCAAGTCACGCTGGACGCCACGGTCACCCCGCTCGGCGGTTCCTTCCGGTACGACCTCACCATTCAAAACCAGGGAGCCCAGGAGTTGGCGTTGGTCAGCCTCACCGATGTGCCGCTGAACGACGACCTGATCGAGCCGAACCTCGTGGTGCCGCCCGGCTTCCTGGGGAGCTACGACAGTCTGCTTGGTTTTGTCGACTTCCTTGCCGACACCTCCCCGTTCACGCCGGGCGGGACGTTCGGGGGATTCAGCTTTCTGAGTTACGCCGGTCCCGGGGCGTTCTTCGGCGAGTTCGAGGCGCTCACCATCGAGGGGGATTCGCTGAGTGGGTCCGTGGGACTCACGGTGGTTCCGGAGGCCGGCACCCTGGGGGCGGCGGCCTCCCTCCTGGGCCTGCTCACGGGCGTTACACTGCTGCGGCGTCGGCGCCAGCGCCGTGGCGAAACCCCGGGGATGGCTTCGGGGCTTCCCTCCTCCGGTCGGATCCCTCAAGCGGCATGAACCCCCGTGTCATCGCCCCAACACACCCAACAAACGTTTAACCATTCACTGCAAGCTCACACCCAAATTGAATCCCATGAAAACCTCCCTTCAACGACCGATTCTTGCCGGGGTCTGCGTCACGGCGCTGCTCGGTGCCGCCGCGGCTCCCGCGCGAGGCTCCAGCCACAGCGATGCGCCCCTGATCAAGCAGGACCCCCAAGCCAACCTTACGGACGTCTATGCCTTCATCGGTAGCAAGCACAACGACCCCGCCAAAAAGGTCCTCAACGTGCTGGTCTCGGTCCGGCCGTTCAGCGATCCCGGCGATGGCGTGATCTACGAACGCTTCGCCGACGATGCCCAGTACACCATCCACATCACCCACCCTGCTAGCGGGGCGACCCTGGACCGCTACGACTTCCAGTTCTCCTCGGTGAACGGCGGCAACAAGAACCCGGACACCATCCTCTCCTACGGTTTGGGCACGGAGGTCGGTCCGATCATGACCCTCGGAGACGCGCGCCAGAACCACACGCAGACCTATGATGTCTTCAAGAACGGGGTGTTGATCGGGGACGATCTCCCGGTGCCGCCTCCGAACGTCGGGGTCCGAACCACGCCGTCCTACAACGACCCGACCACCGGCCTGGCGGTTTCCGGGGCGACGACGTCTGCCGGCCTGGACAGTTACACTCAACAGGCTGTCAAGGTGCTCCCGGGCGGGCAGGTCGCGTTCGCCGGGCCGCGCGAGGACGGGTTCTATGCGGATACCCCGGGAATCTTCGATTTACTGGATCCACGGATCGTGGGGGACCGCGATGGAAATGGCGCCAACGGCCTGGGGCGGGACGGCGGGGGCGTCGACGGTTTCCAAGGGTTCAATGTCCTGACGTATGCCTTGCAGATCGACGTGAGTTCCCTCCCCAGCCTCGCGTACACTGACCCGTTCTTCGGGCCTGCCAACGGGGTGGGGGTCTACGCCTCGGTAAGCCGGAAGCGCACGCGGTTGTTGAAGGCGGACGGCGATCCGGTGCATTCGGGGCCTTGGGTGCAGGTGAACCGGCTCGGCAACCCGTTGTTCAACGAGGTGCTCGTGGCACTCAAGGACAAGGACAAATACAACCGGACCTCGCCCCCCGCGGATGCCCAGTTCGCGACCTACGCCGAGAACCCGGAACTCGCCACGTTGCTTAACGTGGTCTACGGGACTTCCTTCCCGACCACCGGGCGGACGGAACTGCGCGCGATCTATATCCCGGACGTCGTCCGTGTGAACACGGCGAGCGAACCAGTGAAACTGCCGGGGCAGGCGGGCTTCAGCCGGTTGAGCCTCCTGGGTGGTGACCTCGCCACCGGGGTGAGCGCGAGCGGTGGCTGGCCGAACGGCCGACGCATTGGGGACGATGTCGTGGACATCGCACTGACCGCGGTTGCGGCGCTCACGGTGGACCTCGGAGACAACGTCAACGCCAACGACCAGGTTTACAACCAGGTGTTTCCGTACCTGGCCACGCCTCACGCTGGACCGACGGTGACGCAGCGCTCGGCGCCCTGAGTCAACGGGAGCACCACCGGCTAACCTCCAACGGAACGGATCCCCGGTTTGGGGGACCGCGGTCGGCTTCCTGGGTGCGCCGCCGCGGTCCCTTTCTGTCCGGGGCCCATCCCCCCCTGAATCCCGCGT
>JBBQML010000208.1:0-7416 GCA_038328885.1 Verrucomicrobiota bacterium
AGAATTGTCTGGCCGCGCCCCGGGGGCGGGGTTGAATCGGTGGCGATGAGTCTTTCGCGGCGTGGATTGTTCTCGGCCTTCCTCAAGCCGCTCCAGAATGGCGGGCGCAGGGCGCAGGCGCTGTCCACCAGGGCCTTCGCGCCGGCGTCCGGCGACCCGGTTGGCCCCGTGTCCCCGCTGGTGCGTACCGACCGTGTGGCCGTCATCCAGGGGCGCCATTGCATCGCGTACCAGCAGAGCTTCTGTTCGGTCTGCTATGAGCGCTGTCCGGTGCCGGGAGCGATCGAACTCAACGAGGGGATGCCCCGCATCGCCCTCGAGGCCTGTACCGGTTGTGGGATTTGTCACGAGGTGTGTCCGGCGCCGGTGAACGCGATCCTGATGACGCAGCGTCGACCCGGCTTCGGGGGCTGACCCCAGGGCCGTCCTCGTCGCGAACACAGGTTGTGGTCCTCGGTCGGGGTTGCGTCGGTCGCTGCCATGCTCGGTTGAGGCCCAGGCGGGTTCCTTGGATTTTCGCTCGCGGGTTCCACCGTTCCGGGACCATCGTGCCCCCTCGCCATGAAGCCTCGCATTCTCTCCTGGGTGGTCCTGTGTCTCCTGTGCGCGGGCCGGGTGCAGTCCGCCGAACTCCGGCTCGGCATCATCGGTCTCGACACCTCCCACGCCACCGCGTTTGCCAAGCTGCTGAATGATCCGCAGGACAAGGATCATGTCCCCGGCGGACGCGTGGTGGCCGCTTTCAAGGGGGGTAGCAGGGATATCGAATCGAGTTGGTCGCGGGTGGACGAGTACACCGCGGTGCTGACGGGCAAATGGGGCGTCAAAGTCTACGACACCATCGAAGCCCTGTGCCGTGACGTCGATGCCGTGCTGCTGGAGAGCGTGGACGGGCGTCCGCATCTCGCGCAGGCCCGGCCGGTGATCGAGGCCGGGAAGCCGCTCTACATCGACAAGCCCATGGCGGGGTCGCTGGCGGATGTGCGGGAGATTTTCCGTCTGGCCGAGGCGAAGGGGGTGCCGGTGTTCAGCGCTTCCTCGCTGAGGTTCGGCAAGGCAACGCAGGCGGTGCGAGGGGGGTCGATCGGTCGGGTCTCCCGGGCCGAAACAACGAGTCCGTGCTCACTCCATCCCACCCATCCCGATCTCTTCTGGTACGGCGTGCACGGCGTGGAATCCCTGTTCACGGTCATGGGCACGGGTTGCCAGAGCGTGAACCGGGGGCTGACCGCCGACGGCAAGATCGAGGTCACCGGCGTCTGGGGCGGGGCCCGCGTGGGCACCTACCGGGAGAGCGCAGGTTATGGCGGGAAGGCCGTGGGGGAGAAGGGGGAGGCGCCCGTCGGTGCCTTTGACGGTTATGCGCCGCTGGTGGTCGAGATCATGAAGTTCTTCCGCAGCGGCGTCGCCCCGGTGACCCCGGCGGAGACGATCGAGATCTTCGCGTTCATGACCGCGGCCGATGAAAGCAAGCGCCGGGGGGGTGCGGCGGTAACGCTGCAGGAAGTGATGGCGAAGGCCGGCAAGAAGGGAGAATGAGATGCGACGCCCTCTTCCGAACCCGGACGCAAACCCGGACGCAAACCCGGACTCGAGGCCGAACCGGGGCGCGAGGCTCCGTCGGTGGACGCGGCGGTTCGGCGGCCTGGGCCTTGGCTGCGGACTCGTCCTGGGTGCGCCTTGCGCCGTGCCTGCGGCCGAGGCGGGCGACGACGAGTCGAAGGTGCCCGCGTACACGCTCCCCGACGCCTTGGTGGGGAACGACGGACGCCCGGTGACCACCGCGCGGGAATGGTCGCGTCGGCGGCGGGGTGAGGTGCTGGAACTCTTTCGCGGGAACGTTTACGGGCGCAGCCCGGGGCGGCCGCGGGACCAGACCTTCGAGGTGCGGTCCGTGGAACGTGCTGCGCTGGGCGGGCGCGCGGTTCGCAAGGAGGTGCGCATCTGGCTCACGGGTCAGCCCGACGGTCCGTGGCTGGACGTGCTCCTTTTCACGCCGGCCGGGGCGCGGGGACCGGTTCCGGCCTTCCTTGGGTTGAACTTCGAGGGGAACCACGCGATCACCCGCGACCCGGGCGTCTCGATCACGCCGCGCTGGGTGGCCAACAACGCGAAGGAGGGGCGCACGCAGAACCGGGCCACGGAGCTGTCCCGAGGCTCGGAGGCCCAGCGCTGGGCGGTCGAGACCCTCCTCGCGCGCGGCTATGCCCTGGCCACGGTCTACTACGGCGACCTCGAACCGGACTTCGCCGAGGGCTGGAAGCAGGGGGTGCGCTCCGTGTTCCCGGTCGACGGCCGGCGCCGGGCGGTGCCTGCGGCCGCGCCGATCACCGAGTTGGCCCCGGACGCCTGGGGCGCCATTGGGGCCTGGGCATGGGGCCTGAGTCGGGCACTGGATTACCTCGAAACCGACCGCGACATCGACGCACGCCGGGTGGCTGTCATGGGGCACTCGCGGCTGGGCAAGACCTCGCTCTGGGCGGGGGCGGAGGACGAACGGTTCGCGCTCGTGATCTCCAACAACTCCGGGGAAGGCGGCGCCGCGCTTGCCCGTCGCCGTTTTGGCGAGACGACCCGACGGATCAACACGGTGTTCCCGCACTGGTTCTGCGCGAACTTCAAGCGTTTCAACGACCGCGAGGACGATCTGCCGGTGGATCAGCATGAACTCGTGGCGCTGGCGGCACCGCGGCCCGTGTACGTGGCGAGCGCGGAGAAGGACCTCTGGGCGGACCCGAAGGGGGAGTTCCTCTCGGCCCGGGGCGCCGAGCCCGTTTACGCGCTGTTCGGACTCCCGGGTCTGGGCGTCTCGACGATGCCCGGTCTCGATCAACCGGTGGGTGGTTCCATCGGGTACCACATCCGGACCGGGGTGCATGATGTCACCGATTACGATTGGGCGCGGTACCTCGAGTTCGCCGACCGTCACCTGCAGGGTAGGGGCGGGCGCTGAAGGCGATGAGGAGCGGGTCGGGTGGCCACCTCGGCGGCGTCAGACTCGGGCGTTGCGGGGTTCCGTCTCGGGCTCGACCTCGTTGGCTGCCTCGGGTTCGGCCTCGTCGGCGGGTTCTGGCTCGGGTGCGGTGGCCCACTTCAGGGTGAAGGCGAACAGGCCGGTGAACAGCCCGCCGCTGAGGAGCGAGTTGCGGAAGAATTCCCAGGTGGGCGGGTGTCCTGCCGTGCCCTTGGTGAGGGCAACCACCCAACCGGCGAGGTCCCGGGTGTACTCGGGGTTCTGGAAGGGGTTGAGCAGCCACGCGGCCGTGTTGGTAAACAGGTAGAACAGGCAGGCGCCGAACAGGCCGCCACTCAGCAGGACCAGCCACGGCCGGTGCGAACCGAAACACCTGCCGAGTCCGATGAGTGCGGCGAAGCCCACATAGTTGAGCAGTTGGTACCACTGGAAGGCGTCGACCCCTTTCACGAATTGGTAGTAGCAGTTCAGGGTCAGGTCGGTGGCCAGGAGGGTTCCGAGCGGCACCCACCACGCGATACGGCCCGGGAAGAACGCGCCGGCGCAGAAGGCGAGGGCATAGAAGGCGCTGAAGTTCGGCGGGAACAGACCCGGCCAGCGCGTCAACGCCGCCAGCATCACGAACACCACGGGCAGTGCCCGTTGCCAGTTCCACTTCACGGCGGCGACCATAGGCCGTAGGCGGACGCTCGCAAGACCGGGGGGGCGGCTCAGGCGCCGGACCCGCCATGATCGTCCCTGATGCTTGGACTAACGGGGCGTCTTTCGGCACGGTGACGGGATGGTTCAGGCAGGTGACCAGATTGGTCGACTGGCGCGCCTGCCGGGGGGGGCGAAGCTCTGGTTGGCGGTTGCCGTGGTGGTGACCTTCGCTGGAGGCGGCTACCTCTACGTGGAGCAGCGCGAGGAACTGCGACGGAACGCGGAGGCGGAACTGACCGCCGTGGCCGACCTCACGGTGCAGCAGTTGGTCCGGTGGCGGAGGGAACGTCTCGCGGACGCCGTGCTGATCCAGGAGACCCCCTACGCCACGCGGCGAGTCCTGGACGCCCTGCTGCAGCCCGAGTCGAAGGCCACGCAGGAGATGCTCGGGGCGTGGCTTCGGCGCACGATGGTCGGGGAGCCCTACCACCGTGCTCTGCTGATGGATGCCAGCCTCACACCCAGGCTGGTGTTTCCGGCAAACCTACCCCTGGAACTGGCTCCGGCCCTGCAGGCTCCGCTGGCCAGAGCGTTCCGCACCCAGAAGATCGTGGCCACGGATCTCCACCGGTTCGGCGACGACCCGAGCGTCCGCTTCGGCGTCCTCATCCCGCTTGTGGCCCGGGTGGAAGGGGGCCGCACCAACGTCCCGGCGGCCGGACAGCCATCCTCCACGGCAGATGCGACGGTCGCCGTGCTCCTGCTCGAAGTGGCGGCCGAGGACTACCTCTTTCCCCTGATGGAGGCGTGGCCGGTGCCACGGGATACCGCCGAGACCCTGCTCGTCCGACGTGACGGCGATGGGGCGCAGTACCTTTCCGATGTACGGCATCGCCCGGACGTGGCTCTCCGCCTGCGGACCCCGCTCACGCAGACCAACGCGATAGCGGCCATGGCTGCGGGGGGGCGGCAGGGGTTGGTGCAGGGCGAGGACTACCGCGGCCACCAGGTCTTGGCCGTGATTCGGGCTGTTCCCGGCTCGGACTGGGTGTTGGTGAGCAAGCAAGACGTCGCGGAGGTCCTTGACGTCTGGCGTTCCCGTTCGCTGCTGATCATCTCCATCCTGGCGGGGGGAGTGGGGCTGCTGGGAGTGGCCGCCCTGGCACTCTGGCAGTCCAGTCAAACCGCCCATTTCCAGGCCTTGCATCGCGCCGCGGCGGCCCTGCGCGAGAGTGAGGGCCGTTACCGGGAATTGTTCGAGCACAGTGAGGCGGTGATCCTGATCGTGGACGAAGCGCGGGGAACCATCCTGGATGCCAACCCGGCCGCCTGCCGCTTCTATGGGTGGGAACGAACCCGGTTGCAGGGCAGGGTGACGACCGAGCTGAACGTCCCAGGGCCGGATGATCTGTCGGGGATGGGCGAGGTTTTGCCCGCAGCGGCAAGCGGTCCCTTGCGACTCACGCAGTGTCGGGCCGACGGCACCCTCCGCCACGTGGAGGTCTACAGCAGCCGCTTCGCGACCGGAACGCGCCGCGTGGTCTTCTCGATCGTCCATGATGTCACGGCACGGCAGCAGGCGGAGGCGGAAGCACGGCGACTGCTCGGGGACTTGGAGGTCTCGCGCCGGGCGTTGCTCAGCATGCTCGAGGATCAGAAACGGGTGGAGGAGGCGCTGCGCGGCTCGGAGCGAAGCTACCGCCTGCTGTTCGAGTCGAATCCCAATCCCATGTGGGTGTTCGACCGGGGGACCCTCGAGTTCCTGGAGGTCAACGACCTGGCGGTGGAGCACTACGGCTTCTCCCGGGAAGAGTTCCTGTCGATGACGATCCTGGACATCCGGCCCGTGGAGGAACGGGCGCGGGTCCTCGAGAATCTGGCCAAAGCCAAGGACGACCTCCGGGAATCCAGCCTCTTTCGACACCGCAAGCAGGATGGGAAGATCATCCTGGTGGAGATCAGCTCCCACGCCATCGACTGGGGTGGGAGGCGCGCCCGCGTGGTGCTGGCGACGGACGTGACGGAACGTGAGCGGGCCCGCCGCGAATTGGAGGCGAGTGAGGAACGGTTCCGACGTGCCGTCAACGACGCCCCGTTCCCGATCATGCTGCACGCCGAGGACGGGACCGTGGTGCTGGTGAGCCGTTCCTGGTGTGAGATCACCGGCTACTCCCCGGACGAACTCGGCACCGTCGCGCAGTGGATGGAGCTCGCCTACGGCGACGGCGCGCCGCAGGTCCGGAGCGTGATCGAGGGGTTGTATGGGATGGAACATCGCGCGATCGAGGGCGATTTCGTGATCCGCACCCGATCCGGAGGGGAACGCATCTGGGAGTTCGGAACCGCCCCGCTCGGTCGGTTGCCCGACGGGCGTCGGCTGGTGATCAGCATGGCGACCGATGTGACGGAGCGTCGCCAGGCCGAGGCGGCGGTGCGTGAGCTCGGGGCGGTCCTGGAGGAGCGGGTGCGCGAGCGCACGGCGCAGTTGGAGGCGTCCAACCGCGAGTTGGAGGCGTTCAGCTACTCGGTGTCCCACGACCTCCGGGCTCCCCTCCGGGCGGTCAACGGCTACGCCCGGATTCTCCTCGAGGACCACGGTCCCCAGCTCAGCGAGGAGGGCCGACGCGTCATCGGGGTGATCGTCTCCGAGGCGCTGCGCATGGGGCGATTGATCGACGACCTGCTGCGGTTTTCCCGCCTGGGACGGCAGGCCTTGAGCCGGGGCCTGACGGACACGACCGCCATGGTGCAGGGGGTCTGGGACGAACTGCTGGCCAACGCACCCTGCCGGGAGGCGGAGCTGCGGCTGGGCTGGTTGCCCGAGGTCTGGGCGGACGCGGCGTTGTTCCGCCAAGTGTGGCTGAACGTGGTGGGGAACGCGCTGAAGTACAGCCGCCGTCAGGCGCGTGCACTCATCGAGGTGAGCGGCTCGATCGAGGGCTCCGAGGCGCGGTTCGTCGTGCGGGACAACGGGGTGGGGTTCGACATGAAGTATGCGGGCAAACTGTTCGGTGTGTTCCAGCGGTTGCACCACTCGGAGGAGTTCGAAGGCACGGGGGTGGGGTTGGCGCTCTCCCAACGACTCCTGCAGCGCCACGGCGGCCGGATCTGGGTGGAGTCCGCGCCCGATCAGGGGGCCACATTCTACTTCACGGTCCCGGTGCCTGAAGGCAGCGTGCAGTCGGGCTTGGCCGCCGATTCGCGCGGCTCATGAACCAACCTCCCGGGAAGCTTGCCATGGACACCGATATTCTGCTGGTCGAGGACAATCCGCGGGATGCCGAGATGACCCTTCGCGCCCTCCGGCGTCATCACCTGACCAACCAACTGGTCTGGGTCCACGATGGCGCGGAGGCCCTGGATCGGATCTTCGGCCCGGAAGCCGGATCGGGCGGGCCGCTGCTGACCGTTCCCCGGTTGATCCTGCTGGACCTCAAGCTGCCGCGGGTGGACGGGCATGAGGTCCTGAGACGGTTGAAGACCGACCCACGTTCTCAGGGTATTCCGGTGGTGGTGCTGACGTCCTCGAACGAAGAATCGGACATGTTGAGGGCCTGCGCGTTGGGCACGAACAGCTTCCTCGTCAAGCCGGTGGATTTCGATGCCTTCGTCGAGGCGGTCCGGCAGCTGGGAATGTATTGGCTGCTATTGAACCAATCACCCTCCGCCGCGCATCTGGCGCCGGTTTCCACCCATGGATAGCAGTTCCCGCCACGCTCCGGCTCGTCCCGCCCCCCCCGCCCCCGGCCGGCCGCTGCGGGCGCTGATTGTCGAGGATTCCGCGATCGACGTGGCGTTGC
>JBBQML010000209.1:0-7402 GCA_038328885.1 Verrucomicrobiota bacterium
CCCTGAATCCCGCGTCCCGATCTTTCCGCCATGACCACACAATTCATTTCCCTGGGCGCAGTTTGCCTGGCCCTGAGGCCGCTCCTGATCGCGGCGCTCCTTGGTGCAGCGCCGGTACCGCTCACTGCGGTGGCGGAGGAATCAGGCCGTTCGCAGGCGGTCGCCCGCATGAGCGGCACCTCCCCGGCCGAGGTCGGGATCCAGCGCTGGGAACGGCTTACACGGGCGAGACCTGCCGAAGCCGACAACTGGGTCGGCCTCGGCAACGCGTGGATGCAGCGCTCCCGCGACCAGTTCGAGGAGGCGACGTTGGCACGGGCGGAGGCGGCGTTCCGGCAGGCTCTGGGGCTCGACGCCAACCATGTGGGGGCGATGCTCGGGGTCGCGTGGGTCTTCAACACGCAACACGAATTCGACACCGGTGGCCAATGGGCGAACCGGGTCCTGGAACTCGATCCGCAGCAGCCGGACGCCCACGCGTTGCTCGGTGATGCCGCAGTCGAGCGCGGGGACTACGCCAGCGCCTTCGAGCATTACCAAGCCTGTCTCGACCTGCGTCCCGACCTCTCGTCGTACAGTCGGGCGGCGCACCTGCTTTTTCTCACCGGTGACGTTCGGCGCGCCCAGTCCTTGATGCGGCAGGCCATCGCGGCGGGCGGACCCTACCCGGAGAATGTGGCGTGGTGCCGTGCGCAACTGGCCCGGATGATGTTCGATCATGGAGCCCTGGTGGCGGCGGAGAAGCTGGTGGCGAGCGCGCGGAAAGATTCCCCGGCCAATCCTCATCTCCTGGCCATGGCGGCACGGCTGAGAGTCGCCCGGCGGGATTACGCCGAGGCCGTGCGCCTGTACGAACAGGCCGCCTCGACCTCACCCCAGCCTGGCATCCTGCTGGCCTTGGCGGAGGCGTGCGAGCTCGCCGGTGATCCAGCGCGGGCGAAAGGGTGGCTGGGCCGGGTGCGCTCCGCCCCTGGCCCGGAGGTCGAAGCGGAGGGAACTCACCAGCATGGTGAGGGCCCGGCCCACCGCCACAGCCACGCGGATGGGAACGTGGAACTGGCACGCTACCTGGCCGATCACGACCTCGACCTCGACGAGGCGTTGCAGCACGCGGTGATCGCGTATCGCACATTCAAGAACGTGCGTGTGACTGACACCCTGGCGTGGTGCTATTTCAAGCGGGGTTTGTACGAACAGGCCGGCAAGACCATCCAGAAGGCGCTGAAGTGGCGAACTCCGGACGCGGAGATGCTGTTCCACGCGGGGATGATCCAGGCCCGGTTGGGGGATCGGGTCCGGGCCCGCAAGCACCTCTACCAGGCCCTCAGCCTCAATCCGCACTTCCATCCGAGACACGCCCAGACCGCGGCGGACACGTTGACCTCGCTGGGCGGGAAGGGGGAGCAGCCCGGTGTCGCGACCGAGGCCGCTGCCGAGTCCACCAAGCGCGGCAGTTGAGCCCTCCCGACGCCCAGCGCCCGAATGCGTTTGCCGATGGTGGGATCCACGGCTAGACAGTCTGGCCGGTCGAACGGGTGGCTGTGGAGCACGCCCGGTTGGCTGGGTGCTCTGAAGGCACCTGTTGGAGCCTATCTATGGACGCGGCAGGCCAGCCTGGTCTCCTCGAAGTGCCCGATGAAACGCTGTTCGCCCGGGTGGCGAACGGTGAGGAGGCTGCTTTTGGGGCGTTCTATGACCGGTATGAAGGGTTGTTTTTTGGAGTGGCGCTGCGGATTTTGCGGCGCGAGAGCGAGGCGGAAGACGTGCTGCAGGAGGCGGCGGTGTTGATCTGGGAGCGGGCTCCAGCCTACAACCCCAAGTTGGGGCGGCCGGCGAGTTGGGCGGTGACACTCGTGCGCAATAAGGCGATCGATCGGTTGAGGTCGACGCAACGTCGAAACGACCTGCACGAGCGGGCCGCGGGCGAGTTGGGCGATTCGCTGAGCGGAGTCGCGGCTGACAGTGTCGCGCTGGCCGCGGATGCCTCCGCGGCGGTGACACGGACGCTGAGCCGTCTGCCGTCGGAACAACGGGAGGCCATCGAACTCGCATTCTTCGGGGGGCTGAGCCAAGGCGAGATTGCCGAGCGTCTGGCTGAGCCGCTGGGCACGATCAAGGCGCGCATCCGGCGTGGCATGTTGGCAATGAGGGACGCGCTGGAAGGCGTGCTATGAACTGCGACGAACTGCAACAACTCACCGCTGCCGCGGCCTTGGGGGCCCTCGACGCCGCCGAGGCCGGCCTGTTGCATGCCCGGTTGGAGCTTGACGCCCCGGCGCGCGCGGAGTTGACGCGGTTCCTCGACGTCACGGCTGCTTGCGTCGCTGCCGGAGCCACGCGGCGGCCCCCGCCGTCGGTGCGGGCGAAGGTCCTCGCACGGATCCGGCAGACGTCCCAGCTCCCCCGTGAGTATGGAGCACCCAGCGGGGCACCTGCCGTCACGTCCTCCGACGGGTTGGCCGCCCTGCCTCCGCCGGTTTCGTCGGAGGGAATACAGTTCATCGGCACGGATTCGCCGTGGTTGCTGGCGCCGCTGCCGGGGGCGCGGTTCAAGATGCTCTCGGCCGGACCCCACCAGGCGCACGCGATCCTCCTGCTCGAGTTGCAGGCGGGTGCCACGTACCCGGAGCACGACCACCTGGGGACCGAGGATATGTACGTCCTGACGGGGGATTTGCAGAGCGAGGGACGGTCGCTGGGACCGGGTGATTTTCTGCACGCGGAGCCGGGCTCACATCACCAGGAGCTGAGATCGATCCAGGGCTGCACGGCCTTGATGTTGGTACCCAAGGCCGCGCTTGACGGGATGATGCCGGCTTAGTCCTTTGAAAAAATCTGGCAGCCGCCCGGAATAGCGCAAAGGAACCCCGGGGAGCCAATGAATGCGCCGTGTCACCACGGCGGCTACGGGACAAGGAAATCTGGCAGCCGCCCGGAATAGCGCAAAGGAACCCCGGGGAGCCAATGAATGCGCCGTGTCACCACGGCGAAAAGGGGGCTTTCTGAACAGGCTGTTAGGCTGGGTCGGGCGGAGAGCCTGCCGTGGTCCTGGCGAAGTCCGCGCGCTGCGTTTCGCCGAGGGCATCGGGTCGATAGAAGCGGTCGTAGAACTCCGCATCGACGTGGACGACCTGGTGGCCGAGGCCGCAGCGGAACGGCGGCACATGGACTGGGAACCGGCCGTAGCGACCCCACACGTATTCGCAGTAGGCGTTCGCGGCTGCGACGGCCTTGTCGCTGACCTGAGGGATGGCATCAGCGACCCGGCGATGCTCGCGCCATGCGGTCACGCCCGGGTCGCTGCGGAAGATTCCGTTGGGACCGAACTTTTGCCGGGCGATCTTTTCCACGGCCTCGGTCATGCTCGGGAGGTTGGGAGGGCACAGTGCCTGGAGCAGGGGCAATCCAGCACGCTCCAAGCCTACCGCGAGCGGCACGTTCACGTCCTTGCCCAGTAGTCGCAGGGCAGCCGAGACGAGCGGGCCGGCCCCGAGGTAGCGGCTGGCGGGCAGGGTTTCGAACTGGAAGCCGAGGGTTTGGAACCAGGCGAAATCGTGGTTGGCGAAGTGGGGGAACCCCCCCAGTCCGAGGGCCTGCGTCATCAGGCCGAGATTCTGGAGGACCATGCCCATCTCCAGGTTCACGAAATCGGTTACGAACTGCTCGAGTTGCTTGATGGTGACCACCCGCCCGTGGCGGGGGTCGTCGTCCAGGTGTCCTCCGCGGCTTTTCGCGAAGCGCCCAAGCCCGGCGGCGCGGAAGCTGTTCCGCTCATCGAGGACGAAAACCCCGGTATCCTCATTGAAGATTTCGAGGAGGCCGTTGAGGTACATCGGCGTGAGGTCGCCGATGGGGAGGAAGTAGGTGCTGCCCGGGACGTGCAGTGACCATCGGTTGGCGTTGATGTTGAAGATGGGCTCCACCGGCGCGTGAACCCGGTGGTCGGTGAGTCGGACGCGGGCCCGACGCCAGGCCTCGGTCAGTTCGCCTCGGCGACTCAGTTCGACGAGGGCGGCGACGTCACGTCCGGGGAGGTCCTGCGGACGTCGCAGGAACCAGGCGCCACCGTCGTTGATGACGACGAGTGCCACGGTCTGCAGGCCGTCACCGCTGGCGACGGTGCGACCCACAAGCCCGGCCATGATATTGCCGCCGTGGCCGGGGGCGTAGCAGAGGTCGGCGAGCGCCGGGCCCGTGATCCCGCAGGCGGCCCAGGCCAGGGCGGCTTCGGCGTCCTCGGAGATGGGGCGGGCAGGGTGTCGGCTGGTGTAGGCAAGCGGACCGCCGGGCAGTTCCATGCCCAGCCCGAAGCGGCGTGAGCGCCGTTCGCGCAGGGCATCGACCAGATAGTAGTCCGCGAATCCGGCGGAGGGGACGTTCACGTGCGGAGTGAAAGCGGACGCGGGGGCGGGAGCAACGGTTTCCGCGCACAGCAGACGCGGCGCGAGTGCCGCGGTCCGGAGGACCTACTTCCGGGGACCGCCCGGTTTGGCCAGGGCGACGACGACGAACCATGCGTTGTCGTTCTTGTCATCGCCGCCGAGCACGACTGCCTCGCCGGGGACGATCCGCTGGCGTTTCTTCACCACGAGCTGGCCTTTGCCGAAGAGCTGGATCTCGAACTCCTCACCGTCGGCGATGGTGCCGACCTCGATCCGGCATTCCTTGCTCATCTCGACGCGGGTCGGTTTGGTGGCGCTCACCGTGAACTCCTTGTGCTCGATGGCGTAGTAGCTCTTCCACTTGAAGATGCGCCGAAGGCGCTTCTCAAGGTCGGGGGAGATGGGCTTCAACTCCTTGTCGGCGGGCTTCTCGCCGTTGGTGCCCCAGATGAGGTCTGCCGCCAGTCGGACGGGTTGGGCTTCGTCAGCCGCGAACGCGGATCGCATGGCGGTGAGAGGGGCGACGAGGCCCGCGAGGGAGAGGAGAAAGCGGCGCGTATTCATCGCAGGTGCGGGAGGGGTTCGATCACAGGAAGTCCACGCTGCCCAGCCAGACCACGGTCAGGCCTTCCTGGGCGGAGTAAAAGGTGAGGGAGGTGACCTCGCTGGAGGGGGTCTCAACCTCGTGCTGGGTGAGGGTGGGGATGTTGTTGGAGGCTTTCAGGACCGGGAATGATTCGGAGGGTCGGAGGAAGAAAACCGCAGCCAGGGCGGCGGCGCCCGCCGGGAGCAGCCAGGCGAGCCAGCGGAGGGGGTTGGGGGTGGCGCGCGTGGCAACCTCGGTGCGCGCTTCCAGGCGCTCGGCTTGCTCGATTCCACGGCGGATCTTGGACCAATAGAACTCCCGGCTCTCGGGCAGCGTGAGAATGGGGTCGGCCTCCCGCAGGACTTGGGAGAACTGCCGCAGGTTGTCGGCGAGCATCCGGGCCGCGGGTTCCTGGGCGACCCAGGCAGCAACCTCCCGGGCACTGTCGGGGTCGAGTTCGCCGTCCACCCAAGCCTGCAGGCGGTGCTGGAGTTCCTGGTTCATGGTTCGTTTCTTTCCTCCCGAAGCCCGGCGAGCAGGGCGGCGAGACGGCGCCGCGCGTAGAACAGCCGGGACATCACGGTGCCGACCGAGATGCCGACGGTCGTGGCGATCTGCTTATATTCCATGCCTTCAAATTCATGGAGGGCCACCACAGTGCGGTGGGCCTCGCTCAGTTTGCTCATGGCGGCGTCGATCCTGGTCCGCAACTCGGCCCGCTCGAGGCGCTCCGTCGGATTGGTCCAGACAGGCGGGAGAAAACGCTCCAGCGCGTCCGGTTCATCCGGCGTGTCGGGCAGGGGTTCGATTCGGTGACGTTGCTGCCGACGGATCTGGTCAACGCAGACATTGATGGTGATCCGGGTGATCCAGGTGGTGAAACTGGAGTCCCCGGCGAACTGGCCGATCCGTTGCCAGGCTTTGATCCAGGCCTCCTGGGAAAGATCAAGCGCCTGCTGTTCATTCCGGACGATGCTGAAGGCGCGGGCGTAGATCTTGTCACGATGCCGCGCCACCAGTTCCTCGAATGCTTCCATGTCTCCACCCTGCGCCGCTTTTACGAGCGCATCGTCTGCCTGGCCCGATTTGTCGATGAGACCTGACATGGGGGTGGACGTCGGGTGGCGGTGCCCTATTCAGCCGTCTTCAGAGTTTCCCCTTGGTACTGGGGATCTCGCCGGCGATACGGGGATCCGGCCGGCAGGCGAAGTCCACGGCCTTGGCGCACGCCTTGAACAAAGCCTCCACAACATGGTGGGGTTCCTCGCCGTAGAGGAGCTCCAAGTGGAGGGCGCAGCGAGCCTCGTTGGCGAAGCCCTGGAAGAACTCCCGAGCCAGGCCGAAGCGGAAGATCGAGGAGGCGTCCTGCGCACGATCCGCCTGACTGACGCCGCGCGGCGAGAGATCCTTCATTCCCCGCCAGACGAGGGTCGGGCGGCCGCAGAAATCGACCACCGCCCGGGCCAGTGTCTCGTCCATGGGTACGAACGCCTCCCCGGTGAACGGGTTTCGCGGGTCAAATCCGGCGCCGTAGCGCTGGATGCCCCGCTTGTCGCCGAGGGCCTGGAGGAACGCCTGCCCGAGCACGATGCCGCAATCCTCCACGGTGTGATGGGCATCCACAGTCAGGTCACCGCGGCAGTTGAGCTTGAGGTCGACGACGGCATGCTTGGCGAAGAGCGTCAGCATGTGGTCGAAGAACGGAATCCCGGTGCGAACGCGGGAGCGGCCCCGGCCATCGATGACCAGGTCCAACGTGATCTGCGTTTCCTTCGTGACCCGGCGGATCCGGGCCCGTCGTGCGTCCATGGACGAGGCGGATACCACAGAGCAGGGGGTGGCCGGAATCTTAAACCGTTGCGCCAGCGCGCGAGCGCCCCGGGGAGGGCGCGAATCCAGCCGGTTCGCGGGGCAGAGGCGGCTAGGGCCTCGACACGGGGGGCGGGGTCCGGCTTACTTCGGCGACCCGATCCGGGCCGGATGAATCCAGAACTGCTCGCACACGCCAAGTCGCTAGGTTTTTCGGACCGCCAAATCGCCCACCTGACGGGGGCGACGGAGGACGGGATTCGGGCCTTGCGAAAACGGCTGGGTTTGGTGCCCAGCTATCGTCTCGTGGATACGTGTGCCGCGGAATTCGAGGCGTACACACCGTACTATTACTCGACCTACGACCGCGGGGACGACGAGATCAAGCCGTCGGACCGGCGGAAGGTGATGATCCTTGGGGGAGGGCCGAACCGGATCGGGCAGGGCATCGAATTCGACTACTGCTGCGTGCACGCGGCCTTCGCCCTCATGGAGGACGACTTCGAGACCTTGATGGTCAACTCCAAGCCGGAGACCGTCTCGACCGATTACGACACCAGCGACAAGCTGTACTTCGAGCCGCTGACGCTGGAGGACGTGCTGCACATCTACGAGCGGGAGGGTT
>JBBQML010000210.1:0-7391 GCA_038328885.1 Verrucomicrobiota bacterium
GGCCCGACGCGGACTCACCCGCCGCACACCCACCACCGTCCCCCTGACCCATTCCGCGGTCGACGCTGCCGTTGCCACCGAGGTCACCCGCCTGGCCCGCGCCCTCGCCACCCAGGACCTGGACTGGGTGGATACGCTTCCCCTCGAGTCCGCCCCCCCGCCCGCGGCCGCCGCCGCCTCCACCCGGGCGGTCCCACCGCCGGCCCCGCTGACCGCGCCAGCCTCCGGGGCCACCGTGGATCTCCAGTTGGAACTCGCCGAGGGGGAGTCCGCCGTGGTCCTGCTCGAACAGGACGGGGTTTATGGCTGGCACTTCGAAACCCCGTCTCCGACCGCTCCCAGCCAACCGCAGGCCGTGGAAATCGCCCCGGGCGTCCGCCGCCGTAGCGGGGCGCCGATCCGGCGGCAGGCGGCCTTCCACTTGCCGGTGACCCTTGCCCCCCACCCCGACCACTCGCGCGCCCGTGGAGTGGTGGGCGACTTCATCTCCGGAAAGGTCCAGGCGGTGGTGTTCCGGTTCGCCGGCCGGTTCCTGCTGACGCAGGCGGTGGTCGCCCTCGAGCGGCACGTCCGATCGGGGTTCCTTGTCCTCGACGGCGACGACCCCACGGCGTGGCGGCGGATCAGCAGCCTCGCCGAACTGTCGCTGCCCGTAGACCGACCCGCCCGGATCCTGCTGTTCGTCCCTGGCACCTTCAGCAGCACGCAGGGTGGTTTCGGCGGCCTGGGCGCCACGCCCTGGGGACGCACCTTCCTCGCGGCAGCACGGACTGCCTACGACGCCGTGATCGGCTTCGACCATCCCACCCTGAGTGCGGATCCGCTGGGGAACGCCGGGGAACTCCTGGAGTTGCTGCGGGCCCACCCCTGGGTGCAGCCCGCGTACTTCGACGCCATCAGTCACAGTCGCGGGGGCATCACCCTTCGCAGCCTGCTGGAGCACCTGCTGCCAGGGGCCGCCCTGCCGATCCGCTTCGAACGGGTTGTGTTCGTGGGCGCGGTGAATTCCGGCACCGAACTGGCCAGCCCGGCCAACTGGCGGGCCCTGATCGACCTCAGCACCAATCTCGCGGCCGGGGCCTGCCGTGCGATGGCGATGTTTCCGCAGACCGCCTTCGCGCCGGCTCTCCTGGGAGAGTTGGTGCGCAGCATCGGCACACTGGCCAAGGTGCTGGCCCAGGAAACCATCACCGAAGGCGCCATTCCCGGCCTCGCGGCCATGGAACCTGCCGGGGCGTTCATCACCGAACTGAACCGCACTCAACCCGGGCAACCCAACCCCTCCCAGAGCCGCTACTTCGCCATCACTTCCGAGTTCCGCGCTTCCCTGGCCCTGAACCAACTCAAGGAACTCCCCCGGCAACTCCTTCTCGCCGTCGCCGACGGCCTGGTCGATCAACTCATGGGCGAGGCCAATGACCTCGTCGTCAATACCGCGTCGATGACCCGCATCGACCCCCATGCCGGCCAGTTCATCAAGGACTCCCTCGCCTTCCCCCCCAACGGCGTGGTGTACCACACCAACTATTTCCTCCAACCGGAGGTCACCAACGCCCTCGTCCGATGGCTCGCCCTGGAAGCCCCGTCCACCTTCCCCAACTCCGTGGCGTCCGCGGGCGGGGTCAACACCCGCCGCGCCCCGGAACGCCAGAACCCGACCACGCCGTGGATTCCAGCCCGACTCGACAGGGACGTGCTCACCCTGGCCGCCTCGGATCTCGGCCGCGAGGTCGCCGGTCTCCTGCAGGACCAGGCCCCCAGTTACGTGGTGGTGGAGCGTCGCCATCAGGACCACACCCTGCACTACGCCTTCCTCGCGGAGGAGGTCCTGCAGGCCGTTACCGCCCAGCCCGACGCGCCGCTGCTGGACGCCCTGAACCTGCATGAAACCGATGCCTCACCCACCGGGCGCGTCGGACAACTCCCCTCCTCGACGCCCCAGGCCCACCGACCGACCGGACGCCGAGTCGTGGCCCTGGACGACACCGGCCGGGCAATCGGCGTGGCCGAATCGCAGATCGCCCCGGTCCCGCTCGCCGAACTCGCCCAGGAGGCGCGACGCATCACCGCCCCAGCCACGCCCACCGACCGCGTCCTGTCCCGGCGCCGCCTGCCCAGCTTTCCCGGAGCCAACGCCCTCGCCGCCACCGCCATCCGGGCGGCGGCCTCGCCCCCGCCACCGCCACCGCCATCGTCATCGCCATCGCGCTCACGCTCACGCGGACCCAACCGCGGCCTGCCCCGTCCGGCCGGCCCGGTGAATCCTGCCGCGCCCGCGGGCCTGGATCAGGCTGCCGGGACGCCCCCACCAGCCCCACCCGCAGCCGCCCCGGTCACCTGCCACTTCCTCGCTGCCATGGACGAGGAGGTCACGCTGCAGGAGACCGTCTCCGTGGAGGTTACCCTGGCGCGCGAGGAACTGACCCCGGCGGCCGGCACCGCCACCGCCACCGCCGCGGTGGACCTCCAGGCGGGTCGGAAGGTCATCCTGGACCTGATCCCAAAGCGGAACTTTGTGGCTGCCGGCGACACGCGGGTGGAGATGGAAGTCCCCGCCGCAGGTGCCCCGGAGACCCTGGTTTTTGACGTACGTGCCACGGACCTCGGCGAGGGCGAAATCCTGGTGCGGGTGCGGCAGGGAGCGCGGCCGCTGGCCCAACTCACAATGCGCTGCCGGATCGTGGCCCAACGGACAGGCGCGCCCGTGCGACGGATCCAGGAAGCCGAGGCCACCGAGCCGCCGCCCGCGCAGCAGCCACCGCTCCACCAACTCACCATCTTCGAGCTCGAACGTGGCGGCCAGCGACTCTACCAATACATTCTCGATTCCCCGAGCCTCGGCTGGAAACACACCTTCGAATCCCGGCCGTTCGCCGGCGAACGCGAGGAGTACATCAAGGCGGTCTTTGAGGACATCGAGCAGCGCTGGCTCTCGCACTCGTCGGACTTCGACCAGTTCCAGGAGGAGCTGCGGGAGGTCGGTGCCGGACTCTGGGACGAGCTGTTCCCCGTCGACCTGCAGCGCGCGCTCTGGGATCACCGTGACCGGATCCAGAGCATCCTGGTGTTCTCGGAGGAACCGTTTGTCCCCTGGGAACTCGTGCATCTCAAGGAACCCGGCCGGCCGCTCGGCCCCGAAACCCGGTTCCTGGGTCAACTGGGACTCGTTCGCTGGCTCCACAACGTGGGCTGGCCCCCCGAACACCTCCGCGCACGGCCCGGGCGTTGCCGCTACGTGATCCCCCACTACCCTCACCCGCAGTACGCGCTGCCCCAGGCGGAGGAGGAGGCGGCGTTCCTGGAAGCCCGCTTCCAGGCGACTCCCGTGGAGCCGCACGCCGGACCCGTGCGCCAACTCCTCGCCGGCCCGGCCGCTTTCGACCTCCTGCACTTCGCCGGACACGGGGTGGCCGACTCCACCGACATCGCCCGAGCCGAACTCCTGCTGGAGGGCCGGATCGAGGGTGCCCAGTACGTGACCGAACGCCTCCGCGCCTCGGTCGTGGAACAATCCGCCAACCTGGTCGGCACGGACACCGAAGCCACCCGTCCCATCGTCGTCCTGAACGCCTGCCAGGCGGGTCGGGCGGGGTATCGGCTCACCAGCATCGGCGGGTTCTCGCGGGCCTTCCTCCGTCAGGGCACGGGCCTGTTCACCGCCGCCATGTGGGCGGTCGGCGACGCCCCGGCCCGGACGTTCACCGAGACGCTCTACACCCGGCTGCTGGCCGGGGACACCCTCGCCAACGCCAGCGTCGCCGCCCGTGCCGCTGCCCAGACCGCCCGGGAATCGACCTGGCTGGCCTATACGGTCTACGGCAACCCGCACGCGAGGTTGCGGCAAACGTAAGCGGACTTCTCAGCCGATCCGCCCCGGAAAACCCATCTCCCCCACGTAGGTGTCCATGAACGCCGGATCATCGCTCAAAGCCACGTGCTCGATGCGGCCGCGCAGGCCCGCATAGCCGGCGTCGGCCTCGCGCTCGGGCCGGAACAACGCGAGTTTCGCGCCGAGGAGCGCGGTATTCCCGGCAGCTCGCACCCCCTCGGGGGCAAACGGAAGCAGGCCGATCCGCCGCGCGCTGGTCCGGCGGATGTAGTTTCCGAACGCCCCCGCGAGGTGAACCGAGACCAGGCTGTCCAGAGCGGTGCCCCAGCGGGCGGCGAGAATCCGCAGCCCGGCGGCAATGGCTCCCTTCGCCAGTTGCAGTTCACGCACGTCGCACTGCGTGACCTCCACCGGGGGTACGAGGCGCAGCGGCTGTCCCCCGAGAAGTCGGCCCGACGGCTGGACCCAGCCCAGGTCCAGGCCTGCCGCCACCACATCCACGAGCCCACTGCCGCAGATCCCGCGTGGTGGCCCACCACCAATCACGTGGCAGACCAGCCCGTCCCCGTCCCGGAGCACCCCTGCGATAGCCCCGGTCGCGGCCCTCATCCCCATCCCGATCCGGGCCCCCTCGAAGGCCGGCCCCGCGGCCGTCGAGGCACAGAGCAGCCGGTCGCGGTTGCCCACCACAATCTCCCCGTTGGTCCCGAGATCGACCAGCGCCCCGGGGAACTCCTGCTCGTGCAGGCCCACGGCCAACACGCCCGCCAGGATGTCACTGCCCACAAATCCACCCAGGCAGGGAAGGAAGGTGATCCGGGTGTCCGCCGACGGCAGGACCTCACTCCAGCCCAGGGCAGCCGGGGGGACCCGCCAGGGCCCCGGATCGGTGGGCGCAAAGGGGTGCCGAGCCAATCCCTCCACCGACAGCCCGCTGAAGAGATGGTGCATGACGGTGTTCCCCACGAGGACCACCTCCCGCACCGCACCGCCCCCGCCCTCCGGCCCGATCCCAGCCACCAACTCGCGCAGCATCCCCGCCAACTGACCCCGGACGCTGTCCGCCAGGATCGTCCCGCCCCCTTGCTTCAGCGCGAAGTCGAGTCGGGTCATGAGATCCGCGCCATGCCGGGCCTGGTTGTTCAAGGCGCTGCGGACGCCCAGCACGCGCGCCGTCCGCAAATCCACCAACTGGGCCACCAGCGTGGTGGTGCCCAGATCCACCGCCACCCCCAGACCTTCCCGGGGCGTGAACGCGAACACCGTGTCGTCACCGAGGATCAACGCCTCCCACTGAGCCAGTTCGAGGGTCAGGTCGGACTCCGCACATATCCGGCAGGCCAGTCGCCAGCCATCCTCGATCTCCCCCGGCTCGAACGACGCCCGGTCCTCGGGGGTCGCCGCGCTCACCCCCTTGACCACCTTCACCCGGCATCCCCGGCACCGACCCCTGCCGCCACAGGGAAACTCCACCCCCTCGGCAAAAAGGGCGTCCTGCAGCGACTGACCCGTCGCCACCGACAAGCACCGGCCAGCCGGCTGAAGGTCGATCCGCACCGTCGGATTCATGCGTCGACGATTCTCCACCCAACCTCACCCGGAAGCCAGCTCCGGGGGCCCGGCTCGGGGGAAATGCGAATGCCGGTGAAATACCGCTTGCCCCAGGCCGACTACCGGCGTAATCGGGAGGTCAGCCTATCACCTCCACCGCATGAAGAAGGTTCCCCGCATCTCCGAAACCGAGTGGCAAATCATGAAGGTCGTCTGGTCCCGGGGCCAGTGCACCGCCAACGAAATCCTCGAAGCGTTGAATTCCGAGGAGGACTGGCATCCAAAGACCGCCCGCACGCTCATCGGCCGACTGGTCAAAAAAAGAGCCCTCCTGTTCAAGGAGGAAGGACGCGCCTACGTCTACCGCGCCGGGATCAGCGAGGCGGAGGCCATCTCGCACTACAGCCAGTCCTTCCTGGAGCGCGTCTTCGACGGCGGCCTTGCCCCGATGCTGGCGCACTTTGTCCGCAGCCGGCGTCTGTCATCCTCGGACCTCCACATGCTGCGCGAGGTGCTCGATGGCAAGGACTGATCCATGGCATCGCTCCCGGAAATCGTGGGCTGGCTGTTCGGCTGGCTCCTCCGGAACTCTGCCCACGCCACTGTCCTAGCAGGCGTGGTGTGGCTCCTGGAGCGGACCGTCTGTCGCCATCTCAGTCCGCGCTGGCGCTACGGGCTCTGGTCCCTGGTGGTCGTCCGCCTGTTGCTCCCCATCGCCCCCGGGAGCAGCCTCAGCCTCTTCAACCTCTTCGACTTCGCTCCCCAGGGCATCGCCAATGCGGCCCTCCAGGTCCTCGGGCTCCCCTCACCGGTCCCGGTCGCGGTCCTGGACGCGCCTCACCCGCTGGCCGACACCCCGCCCTGGTTCCTCGTCGCGCTCGCCCTCTGGGTCCCCGGGGCCCTGACCCTCGCCATCCTGCTCTGGCGTGATCACCAACGGCTGCAACAAGCCCTTGAGGGAACCACCGTGCTCGATGCGGACACCCTGGACCTCCTCCAACAAAGCAAGGCGGTGATGTGCGTCCGTCGCCGGGTCGAATTGGTCGAGACCGCCCGGATCCCCTCCCCTGCCATCGCCGGGTGGCTGCGCCCTCGAATTCTGCTCCCGGACGGATTGCTTGCCCGGCTTACCCGTGACGAAACCCGCTACCTCTTCCTCCACGAACTCGCGCACGTGAAGCGGGCCGACATCGCCTTGAACTGGCTGCTCGCGGTCGTCCAGATCCTGCACTGGTTCAACCCCGCCGTCTGGCTCGCCCTGCGCCGCCTGCTCACGGTCCGGGAGGAGGTCTGCGACGACCTCGTGCTCCGCGGTTGCTTCGCCGGAGCCGCACGCGAGTACGGGTTGACCCTGATTCGACTGCTCGAGGAGTGTGCTCCCCGCCGCTTCCTGCCCGCCTATGCCGGCGTCCTCGACGATGCCCGGTCGTTGCGTCGGCGGATGCGGTGCATCCGGGAGTTTAGCTTCGCCGAGACCAACCCCTGGGTGCCGGCAGCCCTGACCGTGGGGTTGGCGGTGGTCGGGTTGACCGAGCGGCATGACCGCCACGCCCTCTCGGCCGCGGCCATGGCTTCCCTCGAAGTGCCCGGGAAAACCCGCCTGAGGCTCACCGATCCCGGCCGTTCCGCGCTGCCACCCTCGGCCCCTCTCCGCCACCCGGCGGCGACTCACCCATCCCCGGACCCGCAGGCCGCCCGCGGACGGGTCGCCGGATCGGGGGTCGCCCGGGGAGGCCGCCAGGGCGCCACCACGACGGTTTCCTCCCCTCCCAAGCCCGAGGCGACCCCTCCTCCTCCCAGCCCCACGCTGGCAGAAACCCTCCTGGCCGCGGTGCAACGCGCGCTGGGTGAGCTCCAACCGGCCACGAAACCGACCCCCAACGAGACCCCGGCCGCAGCGTTGAACCCGGGTGCGTTGCCGAATCAACCGGGCACACCGGGCGTGGCTGCCCACCGCCCCCGAAGCACCGCTATCCAGCGACCCCTTGCGGCCTCCCGGCGTGGCGCCTCC
>JBBQML010000211.1:0-7380 GCA_038328885.1 Verrucomicrobiota bacterium
CAGGGGGATGAGAGCGGCCCAGACGGTCCACTTCACGCTGCCCGTCTCCTTGTAGATGGTGTAGAGGGTGGTGGAGCAGGGGTTGTGGCAGAGGCTGAAGAGCATCAGGCACACGGCGGTCAGCGGGCTCCAGCCGCCCGCGGTCAGCAGTTGCTCGAGGACGTGGTCGCCCGTTTCGAACATCACCCCCGCGCCCTGTCCCAGGTCCTTCATACCCGTGGTCAGCACTGTCAGCATGAGGATCGAGGGGATGACGATCTCGTTCGCGGGGATGGCGATCAGGTAGGCGAGCAGGATCACACCCGTGAGCCCCATGACCCAGGCCAGCGGTTCGAGGGCGTGGATGATCCAGAGGGCGACGGGTTGGTCCCCGAGGTGGACGTTGGCGACGGTCCAGATCGCCACGCCCGCCGGGGCGGCGAACACGACAGCGCGCCAGAGCACGAAGAGAGTGCGGTCGATCAACGAGGTGTAGAGTGTCCGCCAGAAGCGTGGGGGGCGGTAGGGGGGGAGTTCGAGGCTGAAGGCCGAGGCCTCGCCCTTGAGCAGGGTCCGGGAGAGCGCCCAACTGATGACGAGGCTCAAGGCCACGCCGAGGAGGGCGACGCCGAGCACCGCGGTCGACGCCAACAGGCCCGCATAGGCCGGTGGCACGAGTGCCCCCAGGAACACGCTGGCCACGAGGATCTGGGTCGGCCAGCGTCCGTTGCACAGCGCGAAGTTGTTCGTGAGGATCGCGATCAACCGCTCGCGGGGGGAATCGATGATGCGGCAGGCAGTGACGCCCGCGGCATTGCAGCCCCAGCCCATGGTCATGGTGAGGGCCTGCTTGCCGTGCGCTCCGGCCTGCTGAAAGAGGCGGTCGAGATTGAAGGCGACCCGGGGCAGGTAGCCGAAGTCCTCGAGGAGCGTGAAGAGCGGGAAGAAGATCATCATCGGCGGCAGCATGACGCTGACGACCCACGCGGTGGTCAGGTAGACGCCGTCGATCAGCAGCCCGGTCAGCCACCACGGCGAGCCGAACTGGGTCAGCCAGCCCTTGAGCGCCGGGTGCAGCGTATCGATGAGCACGTTCGCCAGCAGGCCCGACGGAACGTTCGCCCCCGAGATCGTCACCCAAAGCACGAAGGCGAGCAGCGCGATCATCATGGGGAAGCCGGTCCAACGACCGGTCAACAGCAGGTCGAGTCGGCGCTGCCAGGACTGCCGGGAGGAGACGCCTCCGCGCCGGACGTGCCGCGAGGCGAGGCGCGCGGACTCCCCGTAGATCTGTTCGACGCAACGCTCATGGAATTCGGGCGGCACGTGCCAGCGAAGCTCGTCGGCGAGTCGGAGGACCGCGGCGGCTGCGTCGGTCGGGCCTGGGGCCGGGGCCGGGGCCGGGGCCGAGGGGGAGGCCGGAGGGTTCTCCAGGGGCATCGCGGTGTGGGATCAGGCGCCGACACCCTGGGGGGCAGGGTTGGCCACCGGGTTGCGCCGGCCAAGCTCGCCGTGGGCGAGTGCGCGTTGCACGCTCTCGTCGCCGTGCAGCAGGCGCAGGGCGATCCAGGGGGCGTTGGGGATTCCGGGGTAGGCCGCCTCGATCTGTGCGGACAACCGCTCGATGGCCGGGCGCAACCCGGGGACGTCGAGGGTCACCCGGCGAGGGCGGGTGGTGGTCTCGCCGGTGGCCATCAGGTGTACCTCCTCGAGCAGTCGGTCCATGCCCTCGCGCTGTCGGGCGGCGGTCCCGACCACGGGGACCCCCAGATCGCGGGCCAGACCCCGGAGGTCGAGGATCAATCCGTGTGCCCGGGCCTCGTCGATCAGGTTGACACAGACGATGACGCGATCCGTGATCTGGAGCACTTGGAGGGCCAGGTTCAGGTTCCGTTCCAGGGCCGTGGCATCGACGACGACCACGGTGACGTCGGGTTCGCCGAAGAGGAGAAAATCACGTGCCACCTCCTCGTCGGGGGACGCGGAGAGCAGGGAGTAGGTTCCGGGCAGGTCGACGATCTTGTAGCGGCGGTCGCGGTACGAGAAGCCGCCCTCGGCGCGGGAGATGGTCTTGCCGGGCCAGTTCCCGGTGTGTTGCCGGAGCCCGGTGAAGTTGTTGAACAAGGTGCTCTTGCCAGTGTTGGGGTTGCCGGCGAGGGCCACCACGTGGTCCCAGTTCTCCAGCTTCAAGCCCAGGCGCTGCAGGTTCGACGGATTGCGGTTGGCCGAACAGTCGTTGCAGGCGGCGGGAGGGCAATGGCTCATGCAGGTTCCGCGGGGGAGGACCCGAGGTCGGGGCCGATGTAGACCTGTTCCGACTGTTCGCGGCGGAGGGCGATGAGTGAGCCTCGGACACGGTAGGCGGCCGGGCTGACGAACGGTCCTCGGAAGCCCAGTTCCACGGGGCTGCCGGGGACGAAGCCCAGGTCGAGCAGGCGGTTGCGTTCAGTCCCGCGGATGGCCGGGGAGAGACCGATGACCTCGGACCTTTCACCGGCCTGGAGATCGGCCAGGCGGCGCGTCGGGGCCTCCGCCATGGGGGCCGCGGCGAGCTCGGCCACCGCGACGTTGTTGGCGACGGTGCGGGGCAGGGTGAGGGAACGTCCTTCGCACCGCACGGCAAGCCCCTCGGGGGCGACGCGGTCGACCACGATCCGCATGCCGGGGGAGAGGCCCATCCGGGCAATCAGGCGGTAGACCGAAGGGGGTTCATCCTCCACATGCACAATCCGGGCTTCGCGACCGGTGGGCCACTCCAGGAGGCTGCGCCCGAGGGGCGGGGGGAGCTCCCCGGTTCGGGTCGGGATCGGATCCCCGTGCGGATCATACCGCGGATGCCCCAACCGATCGGCGAGGGCATCCACGTTTGCCGGGGAGAGCCGGTGCTCATTGATCTCGGCCTGGCGATGCCACTCGGTGGAGCCGAGGCCCGTTTCGCGGGCCAGCAGGGTTTCGTAGAGCCGGTGGGCCCGGAGGACTTGCAGGGCGTGGTCGCGGCCGGTCGACGTCAGTTCCAGCGCCCCGCGCCCGGCGCTCACCAATCCGGCGTCCCCCAGTCGCGCCGCGAGCCCATGGGCCCGTTCCCGGCTCAGGCGCAGAGCGCCCGCGAGGCTGTCGGGAGTCGCGCTGAGGCCGTCGTACTCGCATTGAAACACGTGTTTCAGCGCGTCCTCGACGAGCACGCGATCGGGGGAGGCGCTGCTCACCGGGGGACCCCCGGGTGGAAGCTCCTGGTATTGACAATCATACAATCCGTAGCGTTTGCTACACACAATGCCTGCCGCCGTCAAGCCCTCGACCCCGGCCGGGGGGCGTCCCCGGAAAGCCCGACCCGCTACCGTCCCGGCCCCGGAGCCCTCGCCTTCGACGGGTTCCGCGGGGGCGGTTGTGGAAGCGGCGGCACGCATTCCCCGGGTGGATGAGCGCGCGCGGCAGCATCGTCGTGCGCGCGAGCAGAGCCGCTCGGAGGTGGCCCAGGACTACGTGGAGGCGATCGCGGATCTGGTCGAGGCCAGCGGGGAGGCGAGGGCGGTGGACGTTGCCCGGCAGCTTGGGGTGTCGCATGTGACGGTGATTCACACGGTGCGGCGGTTGCAGCGGGACGGGTTGGTGACGTCGCGCCCCTACCGGTCCATCTTCCTGACCGAGGAGGGGCGGCGGTTGGCGTTGGAGTCGCGACATCGCCATCGGGTCGTCAACCAGTTCCTGGAGGCGCTGGGAGTGCCGGCGAAGGCGGCACGGGCGGATGCGGAGGGGATTGAGCACCACGTGAGCAGGGAGACGCTGGCGGCGTTCGAGCGTTTCCTGTCCGGGCAGGACCGGTCGGCCGGCGGCTGAGCATCCCGGGAACGGGCTTGCGGCGGTGGGTGGGGCTGTCGGAGGCTCCGCGCTTCCTCCGCATGGACACCATCGCCACCCCGGCCCGCCCGCCCAAGCGGGAGAACCTCTGGCTGAATCTGCTCTGCAACGCGGCCTTTCCGGCGATTGTGCTCAGCACGATGAGCAAGGAGCACCGCCTCGGGCCCACGTGGGCCCTGATCGTTGCGATCAGCCTGCCGTTGGGCTACGGCGTCTACGATCTGATCGTGCGGCGGAAATGGAATGTCTTTTCCATCATCGGGGTGCTGAGCACGATGCTGACCGGGGGGTTTGGTCTGCTCAAGGTCTCGGGGTTCTGGTTTGCCGTGAAGGAGGCCGCCGTTCCCCTGGTGCTGGGCGGTGCGGTGGTCCTCACCCAGCGCACGCGTCAACCGTTGGTGAAGACGCTGGTGTACAACGACCAGGTCCTGGACCTCCCCCGGGTGGAGGCGGCGCGCGATGCGGCCACGGCCCGGCCCGCCATCGAGCGATTGCTGGGGCAGGTGGCCTGGATCATTGCCGGTTCGTTCATGATCAGTGCGGTGCTGAACTTCGTGCTGGCGCTCTGGATCCTGAAGAGCCCAACCGGCACGCCCGCTTTCGGCGAGGAATTGGGGCGACTCACGGCCTTGAGCTACCCGGTGATCGTGATCCCTTCGATGGCGATCATGATCTATGGCATGTGGCGGTTGCTCCGGGGGTTGGAGCGTCTCACCGGGTTGAGCGGCGACGACCTTTTCCACCCTCGCCGGAAGCCGTCGTGACCCGACGTGCCGTCCACGCTTGACCGAGGTCAACGCGCGCCGGGCGCGGGGATGCGAAGTTCGCGTCCATGGATAGCGTGTGCATGGAACTGGATGCCCGCGGGCTCGAACCGCCGCAGCCGATGATTCGCATCCTCGAGGCCCTGGCGGGGTTGCCAGCCGGGGGGGAGTTGCGGGCCCGGACGGACCGAAACCCCGTGCACCTGGGGGCGGTGCTCGCCGAGCGCGGGTATTGCGGGCGGACCGAACCCAGCACCGACCAGGGATATGTCACCACGATCCGCCACGCCCCCTGAGCGCCCGGCACGCGCCGAGGGACCGGCTTCCCGCCCGGGGCCCGTCGTCCCGGACGTGACGATTCCGCTGCGGTTCGTGTTGACGGGGCTGCTGGCGCTGGTCGTCGGGGTGGTCCTGCTCGTGTTCCGGCCGGACCTCCTGACGGCATACCACTACCACCAGCACACGGTGGCGGTGACTCATCTGCTGGTGCTGGGGTTCCTGCTCTCCATCGTGAGCGGAGCGCTCTATCAACTGGTGCCGATCGTGTTGGAAGCGACCCTGTACAGCGAGCGGCTCGCGCGCTGGCACTTCGTGGTGCACCTGGTGAGCGTGGTCGGGATGGTGTGGATGTTCTGGGTCTGGGACATGAAGCAGGTGGGTCACTTTGGATCCGGCCTGGCGGTTGGGGTTGGCTTGTTGCTGTGGAACCTTGGGCGGACGCTCTGGCGCGCGCGGCGATGGACGGTGGTGTCGGTGGGGGTGGGTTCGGCGTTGTGCTGGCTGGCGGCCGTGGTTGGGGTGGGGTTGGCCCTGTCGGCGGCCAAGAGCACCTACGAACTGACGGGTCGGCCGGAGATTGCCGGGTGGCTGTCGGTGACGCTGGCGGGGCTCCAGGCCACCCAGGCTTTCCTGGCGCGGTTCGAGCCGCTCGCGTTGATGCACGCCCATGCGCACCTGGGCTTGCTCGGGGTGTTTGTGCTGTTGACGGTGGTGGTGGCCTACAAACTGGTGCCGATGTTCGTCATTGGCGAGGTGCAGCAGCCCTGGCGCACCTGGGCCTCCCTGGGGTTGCTGAACCTCGGCACGGCCGCGACCTTTCTCACCGTGCTCACGCAGAGCCCGCTGAAGCCCCTGGCCGGGCTGCTGGTGGCGGCTGGACTGGCCGTCTATGGACTGGAACTCGCAGCCATCGTGAGGGCGCGCCGCCGTCTGGTGCTGGACTGGGGGCTGCGCATGTTTCTCCTGGCCCAGGGCCTGCTTCTGCCGCTGGTGCTCCTGGGGTTGGGCCTTTCCTGGCCGGGCCTGGCGTTGACCGAGTTCACGGGCCGGCTCGAGCTGGCGTACGGATTTCTGGCGGTGTTCGGAGTGATCGGCTTCTCGATCCTCGGGATGCTCTACAAGATCGTGCCGTTCCTGGTCTGGTTCGCGGCCTACAGCCGGGAGGTGGGCCGGGCCAGGACCCCGGCGTTGCATGAGATGTATTCGGCGCCCCTGCAGGCCTGGGGTTGCGGGTTGTGGCTGGCGGGGCTGGTCGTGGCCCTGGCCGGGATCTGCGGCGGGAGTGTCGAGCTGAGCCGACTGGGTGCGGTGCTGCTGATGGCGAGCCTCGGCACCTTCGTGATCAACACCGCGCGCGTGCTCCACCATCTCTTCCGGCCCCGGTTGCAGCCGTTCCCGGCCAGTCGCAACCGCCCGACGCCGCCGGCCGCGTCCGCTCTGGCCGCCACCCTGAAGACCTCCCTGATGTCATGAATCCACCCCCTGCGACCACGCCCCCCCGCACCTCCAGCTCCCCAGCCCTCGCCGAGGCCCATCCCTTGCTGGAACCCGTCGTCAGCGAGGCTGCGCTCTGGGAGGCTTTGAGCGGGGTCATCGATCCCGAACTCGGGTTAAACCTCGTGGATCTTGGCCTCATCTACGACGTGCGCGTCACGGGCGGCTTCGTGCGGATCGCGATGACCGTCACGACCCCCGGCTGCCCGATGATCCAGAGCCTGACCTTCGGGGTGGAGACCGCCGTCCTTTCGGTGACTGGCGTGGCCGGGGTGGAGGTCGAAGTGGTCTACGATCCGCCGTGGCACGCCGACATGATCCGGCCCGAGGCGAGAGCAGCCGCGGGGATCCGCTGAGCCGCAGCAATTGGCCGCTCTCGCACGCGGGGAGGTGGACCACGCGGGGAATGGTCGCTCCGGAGCCGGAGGTTCGGGGGACGGCTGGGGGAAGCCTCGAGGGGAGGGCTCGTCCTGTGGTTTCCCTGGACGGGGTGGTTGGGGTACGCTGAGCGCTGCATGACGACCCCCCTCTCGGATCTTAAGGAGGCAGCGTTGATCCAGGCGTTGCGGGCCCCGCAGTTGTTCCGCGGTTTGGGCAGCGAGGATCTGCGGCGCATCGCCGGGTTTGTGCTCCCCCGCGGTCTGGATGCGGGGGAGTACCTGTTTCACGAGCGGGAGCCGTCACGGGGCTTCTACATCGTCCAGAGCGGAGCGATCTGCATCCACCGGGTTAACGCAGCCGGCAAGGAGCAGGTGATCCACGTGTTCCGTGCGGGCGATTCCTTCGCCGAGGCCTCCCTGGCCACCGAACGCGGCTACCCGGCCGACGCCCGCGCGTTGGAGCCGTCCCAGGTGCTACTGGTCCGCCGGGACGGCTTCATCGAGATGCTGCGGGGCCAACCGGAGCTGGCCCTGCGGATCATCGCGTCCATGGCTGTCCATCTGAACACCCTGGTCGGGCAGATCGAGGATCTGACCCTGAAGGACGTGGAGACGCGTCTCGCGAA
>JBBQML010000212.1:0-7375 GCA_038328885.1 Verrucomicrobiota bacterium
GGGGAACGCATGACCCAGAACGATCGCCATACGTCCGAGGCCGATTAGGGCGTCGTCCTCGAACGACTCGCGCCCGACGACGGTCTGTCGCTGGATCTCGGGGGGCCGTGGGGTCCACATCTCGGTGAGGACCTCGAGGCGAGCGCTGGCGGGATCCCAGCCGGCCGGCAGTTTGGGCCGCTCACGGAGGATCACATCTTGGGCGAACCGGTCATAACGCCACTCCAGGACGACGTCGGCCTCCAAGCCGTCGAAGGCGTCCCGATACACGATCTTGTTGGGCGGCAAGAGGCGTCCAGGAACCTGGTCCTTAACCAACGCGACCCATTCGCTCTTGCCCGAGGCCGTGTCGGTGAGCAAGAGGGCCCGGGCGCCGCCCGCGAATCGGCCTCCATCCGACATCGCTACATCGAAGACTATCTCTTCGCCCAAGTTAGGAGCGAACGTAGCCTTGTTCGGGCCGTACGGAGCGGTGGCCGATCCGTCCGGCTGGATCTCGATTCGATTCTCGCTCTCTCTCCACGTGTCCCCGTCGAGGTAGTGAATCGCATTGCCGATCCGGACAAATTCACTGGTTCTCCACCCCGTTCCACCTCCCGCGAGGGGGACCGGAACCAAGTTACGATGCACGGCGTAATCTTCCCCCATGGCCACAATCGACGACTGGATCTCCGGATCAGGGGCGACGCGTTCCTGAGCCCCAACGTGGATTGGAAAGATTTGAGTGAGCCAGAGAAAAACCGCCGAACGGAGAAGTGTCCCGGGGATGGGACTCCTGGGAATCATGCGATACAGGTACGCGTGTTGATCGATCCGTCAAGGGCGAGGCTTCTAAAGCAGCCCCTTCCGGTCAGTAGTTTGGCAGCATCAACTAGTTTGAGATCCTGAGATAGGGTTTGCACCGCCGATTCAATAAGATACACTTACTCGAATAAGTTAACCTCCATGACCTGAGGAAAACCGGGACAGGCTGCGCCGTGGCGGCGGCTGCGGTCTGGGGTGGGCGAACGCTCGAGGTTTCGCTTGACCGGCCGAGCAGCCGGCGGGAAGAGGCGGCGGAGGATCGGCATCACGACGGGCTTGTGGAAGGTGGGGTGGAGGCGGTTGTACCGGCCCACGTCCAAGGGCGGGTTTTCCGGAATGGCGAGGGTGTTGACCCCGGTCACTTCGAGTAGCAGGATCGGCTTGGAGGCTCCCGAGTGAGTCGTTCGCCGGATTCAAGACCGATTAACGAAGGTTTGCACGGGCGCTGGAGATCACAAGCGGGGAGTGGCCGCCAGCGGGACCGGAGTCATCGAAGGGGACCAGGAGGGTTCGCCGTGGCCTCCCTCCCTTCACCGCCGGCGTCGCGCCTCCTTTCGTTCTTCACCCTCCAGTGCCGCGCGATCACGTCCGTGACCTTGGCCAGCCAGTTGTCATCCTCGCAGAGCTCGCTGACCTTGCGCTTAGAGAAGTACTTCACGGCGTTGGGCTGGACTCGACCCAGCGGCTTCAACAGCCCGGCGCGGATGAGGATCGGGATGTCGTGCGCGGCGCACCCGATCAGTTTGGCAGCCTCCTCCGGTTTCAGGCGCGCCGCGACGAGAGGAGGGAGGGGAGTGGTTTCAGCCATCGTGGTCATAGTTCAGGGGTGAGAGTGACGCTCACCGACGCGATCCACGGCGGGCGGGCGTTGGAGTCGCGCAGCCGCCAGGGCAGGCTGCGCAACCGGCTGAGATTACCCTCCGAGAGCAGCTGACCCACCCGCGCGAGGCCCGATCCGGCCAGGGTTACCTCGGCATTCCCGAAGCGCAGGACACCGGTCTCCGGAGGACCCCCGGGTTCGTCGCTTCGGACGGGATTGGGGCCGTGGACGAAGCTCAGGAGTTGGGCGCTGGAGAGCCAATACACCTGGCCGTTGTCGGACTCGATGCCGATGGCGTAGGCGTGGCGGTTGCCGGACTCGATGCAGTCTGCCCGGGTCTTCGGCTGGGGTGGGAGGTCTGGATTCATACGTGGAGGGATGGCTTGGGTTGAGTGGGCTGGGAAAATCGGTCCTCCGAGCCGAGGTGTGTTCGCGCGGGGTGGCGAGCTTGAGCCCACCGACGAAGCTGTTCCGGGAGTTGACCCACCCACCGGATCGCGCGACGGACCAGCGCCCGGCGAAGGGCTTGACCGTTCACGACTTCGACGGCGGCAACCCGGGAACTCGATTCGGTCACCCTGGCGCGGAGTTGCTCCCGGTCGTCGGTGAAGATGCGGCATCGATTCCGACCCCGGGAGATCGAGACGTAGAACTGCTCCCGATGAACCGCCGGCAGGGAGCGGCTCGTGGCGAGCACGAGGACCTCGTCCACCGTCTTTCCCTGCGCCGCGTGGGAAGTCACCGCGTAGCCATGGGTAAAGGTGCGGTAGGCAGGGGGAAGAACCCGGCCATCCTGCAATCGCACCGAATCGCCTTCGACTCCCGCCACCTCGACGAGTTCGCCGTTGGTGAGTCCCGTCGAATTGGCCTGGAGGAGCAGGCGATCTCCGGCGGCGACCTCGAGCGAGCGGCGTTCACCCACGTCGAAGCAATGGCCGGAACAGGCCACGTCCAGCGAGGCCACGGTTCCGTCCTCGCGTCGGACCGTGATCCCGCCGGCCTCCCCCACGACTTCCACCGTCTCGTGCCGGCGGAAGGGACCCCGGGGAAGGTGGAAACGCACCCACTGGCCCGCCCGGTACCGGGCCGGGTCACGCTTCTCGGCGACGGTCCAGGAGAGCGAATCGAAGGTCTTCAGCTCGTGGTCGGGGCCGCGCAGCCTCCCCGAAGCCTTCAAGGCCTCCCGGACCTTCCCGGTGACGACTTCGATTTCGTTCCAGGTCGGCGCCACCAACAGAGCCACCTTCGACGCCGCGGTGGCTTCGACATACGCAGCGGCCGCCGCAGCCTGAACCTTGCCCTCGGGGAGTTCCGTCACGGCGCCGATCCGTTCCAGCATGTCGAAAGCGCCGGTGGTGTCCTTCCCAGCGGCCCGTTCCACCGCTCTCCGATACTCTCGCGAACGCTGGCGACGGATCTCGGTCAGGGTGCCAAAGGCGAACGGCGAGTGTTCCTCGATGATCCGCAGCGCATCGCCCTGGGCCACGGATCCATGCTGCCCGGAGTCCCCGCACAGGATCAGGCGATCGCTCTGCCCCAACAACCGGTTCATGTCGGCTAGTCCAACCGCGCCCGCCTCATCCAGAACGGTGATCACCGACCCCGAGGTCCGATTCCTCTCCCCCAGAAGCCGTGCCAGCGTGACTGCCTCGAATCCCTCGCGGCGGAGCACCTCGGTGGCCGCGGCGGTGGGAGCGCAGAACCTCAACTGGTGCCCGCCCTCCTCACAGGCCCGGGCCAACTCACGGAGCACCGTGGTCTTTCCCGACCCTGCCAACCCCCGCAGTCCCGTGATGCGGTCGCCACTCTGCAAAACGTGGAGCAAGGCCGTTCGTTGATCCTTCCCGAACCAGGACTGCGGCTGGAAAAGCGGATGCAACGGCGCCTGGGCGGACTTGCCGTCCTTCACCGCCCGGATGAGGCCAAGCTCCTGCTGGAGGATATGGTGCGTCGTGCAGCCCCGCTCCGTGGCGATGACGGCCGGGGAGGACCGCAGACGCTCCTTCAACCTGCCGAGATCCACGGCCCCGGGGCGATGCGCCAGGGCCGTTTCCAGGATCTCATGCTCGGGCACCACCGACCGCCGCTCGAAGACGTGCGCGACGGCGTGGTCCAAGGCCGCGGCGGTCGACTCTGCCGGTTCGATCGAAGGGCCGGGTTGCCGCAGTGACCCCAGGGCGAGGCTCTCCTCAGGCGTGAGCTGAGCCACTTGCCGAGCCCGAACCTCGGCGGTGGTGATCCCGGACAGTTTTCGCGGACGGCTTTGATGCACGGCGTGCGAGATCTCATCGTTCGAGAGCCGTCGCCCCAACCGAGCCTCCATCTCGCGGACGATGACATCTCGTTGAGCGGAGCGTTTGGAGAAGCGCTGGAGCACGGCCTCGGGGACACCGAGGATCTCGAAGGACGGACCCCGCCTCTGAATAATGTAGCCCGCCGACTGGACGCGACGGGCCAGCTCGTTGCGGTAGACCTGGGTCGCGTACCGGATCGCCAGGTACATGGGACCCGCCTGGAGCGCTTTCCACCGGGTCTCCTGCGCATCCCACGTTGCGTTGAACACCGTGAAGTGGCTGTGCAACTGCGGATCGAGGGCCCGGGAGCTGGTGTGGAGGAATTGGGCGGCGACCAGGTTTCCGGTGCTCCGATCCGAGGAAGGGCCTTGGTTCCTCACCCGGGTCGACGCGAAGCCCTCCAGTTCTCCGAAGGCGATCCGGGCCGCTTCCTGGTGGGCACTGACCAGCCGTGGATCATCCAGGGTCACGGCCACGATCGAGACCGACTTCGGGGCTGAGCAGGTGAAGTCGTAGAACACGCGCCGTTGACCCTCCGCCAGTTGGCGCTGGCTAAGGCGGGTCCCGGTATTCGGATCGCGGTTCTCGCAAAGAGCGACAAAGGCCTCCCGACTCACCGTCTTGGGGAGCCCAAGGCGCGCCGACCCGACACCGATCCATTCCCCCGGGCGAGATTCGTCGGCCGCGTAGTAATCGTTTTGCGCCAGGTGCTCGGAGAAGTACCCCGCAGCACCGGCCAGGTTTTTGTGGGCGACGACAGTGAACATCGGGCACTCGAATCGCCAGCCACTCTACCCGGATCACGAAGGGCGTTGGTGTATGCCATACACAATCTTGCCATCC
This sequence comes from Verrucomicrobiota bacterium, assembly GCA_038328885.1. GTDB lineage: Bacteria > Verrucomicrobiota > Verrucomicrobiia > Limisphaerales > CAIMTB01 > CAIMTB01. The sequence continues at coordinate 4,762 of JBBQML010000212.1, forward strand.
GCCAGGCGACGCGGAGGACCCAGCCCACAGCACGAAACCGTTTCGACCCGCTCGGGATCGACATTGGCTGAACGTCACCGGGGTGGCCCAACTTGGGCGGGTGGTTTCCCTAAACTGGAAACCTTCGGAGGTAGACACCATCCCCCAAGACTTCGTCTTAGGATCCGCGGCATCCGCCGCCCCGCCTATTGCGAAGCATGGACAAGCGTTGATCCGCGCAACGCTTGTCAACGGTCCTCAACGGGGTCCGTCAATGCTTCCCAACGCTCCTCCAGCGCATCGCCTCAACGCTGGTCAACGCTGGTCAACGCGTCTCTCCAGCGTGTTGCCCTATGACTCGCCACCGCTCCGCTCGAACCCGGGTCCAGCCGCCCTCTGCTCGCTCACCGACTCTCCTCGGGACCGGGTAGGCTCTTTCCGCACTCATGAACGCCAACTCCACCCAGACCGCCAACCGCGGAGGCAGACCCTTTCGCAGTCGGCTCGAACCCCACGTCGAGGTGATCCGCGCCGAGCGGGCGCGTCGGCGGACCTGGGCGGAGATCGCCGAAGCCCTCCGCGGCATGGGATGCCCCATCACCCCGCAGGGCGTTCACCAGTTCTACCGTCGCTATCTCAGGCGCGGGCCATCCTGGGAGGACCAACCCTTCCAGCCCAGGCCCGGGCCACCGATGGCATCACCAGCAGCAACACCACCCCCGCCACGGCCGCCGCCGGTGGGCACCGCGAAGCCCTTCCTTCCCACATCCACCTTCCGTCGACCAGACCCTCAACAACTCAACCGCGAGGACTACACATGAAACCATCCCGACGCATTCACTTGAACCCGCAATCCAAGGGCTCCCTCGGCAAGAGCTTCGAAGCCGAATTCCGGACCGCCTGGCTCGACTGGCTGGGTCTGCAGTGGACCGGTTCCGATCTCGACGACCGCCACCGCACGTTCACCGACCGGCACCCTGAACGGGTTCTTTCCCACCGGCTCGGCGATGACGCCGACAGTAAGTCGACCCTCCTGGGCCTCTTTCGATCGGTCGCCCGCGGCGACGCCCCCGTGCACGTCATCGACGTGCGCGCTCAGGCGGACGGACTGATCCTCCACGCCATGGAAGAGTTGCAGTTACTCGAAACCCTCGCTGCCGAGGGGCTCCGGTTCACCTTCTTCCTCTTCCCGAGCGAGGATACCGAGAGCATGAGCAACCTCATGGACCTGTTCTATTTCGCTGGCGACCGGGTCGACTATGTCGTGGTACACAACCCGGCCAAGGTCCGGACCGACCTCTTCACGGGATCGAGCCTGGAGATCGAACTCCAGAAGTTCGGGGCCCGCTCGGTGACCCTTCCGACGATCACCCCGATCACCCTGCTGGCGATGAAGCGTGCCGAGGCCAAGGCCGGCCGGAAGCTGAGTTTCGGCGAGTTGGCCCACCCTGAGTCGGTGCATCTGGAGCGGATGCTGGCCGGGGAGCTCCAGTGGGCGATGCAGAAGCTCTTTCCCCAATACCACGCCGCGGCGGAGGTGCTGGTTCCGGACGCATGGGTCCCGCGCGAGGCCTTCCCCGCCGGCCCTCAAACGAAGTCCCGTTCACCGGCCCAACCCATGCTCAACCTTGGCGAATGAAAGACCAAACCGACTTCGACGCCCTGATGGCAGGGGCGTCTCCAGAGGAGGGCCGGCGACTGCGGAAGATCCTCGCTGAATGGACGCGGGGGGACGAAGACGCCTTCCCCGTTCAAATGGCCTTGCTCACCCGCGCCCAGTGGCGATCAGCCGCTGCGGTTCCCCGGTTGGTCGAGGAAGAGCGCAAGGCTCTGGCAGAGCTCCTCGCCAAAGCCGAGGACGAGATCGCCGCGACGACCCGGGGGGTGCAGGACTCGGTGAAGGTCCAGTTGACGACCCTCCAGGCCGAGGCGACGCGGCAGTCCGCCGCCCTGAAGGACGCGACCGCGACCATCCGAGTCCACCTCGGGTCCGCGCAGGGCCTGGCCACGGAGATCCGGGCCGACCTGGAAAGTGGCAAGCGCGCCTGGGATCAGGCCCGGGATAAGTTCATCGAGGAACGACAGGCGCTCTGTGCGGCGAGTGCCGACGCGCGGGCCCGCTTCGAACGCGAGCAATGGGCGAGTCTGCTCCTCGGGTTGGCCCTGGTGGCGATGCTCGGGTTCGGCGCGGGGGTGTATATCGGCAGCACCCGGCCCATGAGGGCCGTCCCGGCGACTGTGCCACCCGCGATCTTGCCCAGCCCGTGATCGGATCTGTGGGCCCGATGCCTCCGGGAGCGTGCCAAGCCGTTCCAGGATACGGCTCGCCGGACGCCGTCAAGGTCGTGCCCGTTCATCCCGGCGCCTCCACCTTGACCGCGCCCGGCTCCGCCGTGGTGAAGTCTGGCGCTTGTGAGGCACGCCCGGGAGCTCCGCACGGGCGGGGGACGGAACATCAGCACTGGCGATGCCCCTGAGAAGGCGAAGCCGCGGACAACCTCAAGGTGGTAGCCGCCGGCCGCGGCGACCACGGCGCAAACAGAGTACCTCAGAGGTCACGCGGGCTCCTGTGGCCGCAATGATCCTCACCATGGAGTTGGCGGCTCCACGTTCAGTTCGCACGCAGACGGAAGAA
>JBBQML010000213.1:0-7365 GCA_038328885.1 Verrucomicrobiota bacterium
TCCCCCGTGTAGAAGAGCGTGGAGTTTGCCCCACGGACCATGATGCCGGCAGAACCGAGGGCATGGCCGGCGTCCATGAACTCGAGGGTCGGGGAGTCGATGCCCTTTCGGGTCTTCTTGGAAAAGGAGGCCCATTCGATCTCGCGGTTGTAGCGAAATCCCTGGAAACAGGCGGAGACGTCATCGACCTCGTCATGGCTGAAGAATGGGTAGTCCTTGATGCCGAGCTCATCTCGCTGCCGCGCCATCACGTTTACGGAGTTGTGGAGCACGCGATCGACGATGAAGTAGCTGAGCTCCGTCATCAGGACGTGCGCCCCCGGGAACCGCCGGATGGCGAGAGGAAGGGACCCCACGTGGTCGTGGTGGCAGTGGCTGATGACCACCGAGTCCAGCGGTTCCTCGCCCGCGAGATCGAACAAGGGCAGGCCTTCGCGACCGACCCCCTTGGGGTGAACTCCGCTGTCGAGCAGCATCCGGTGGCCTTCGAAATCCACCAGCCAGGCGCTGGCGCCGATGTCGTGGGCGGGGTTCAGGTTGGTAATCTTCACCGCGGGAATGTGCGCTGGCGGCGGCCATCACCCAAGGAAATCCGTGACCTGGGCGCTCCTGCCGATCGGCGGCTCGTCAGGGGGAAATAGTGGGGGTTCTTTAGATTTCGAGCCTGGCTGCCGTTGGCTTACTTTTGTGGGCGTGGGAAAGAAATCTTTTGAACAAAGGCTTCGATGCGGCGTCTGAAGCCTCGGAGTTGTTTGGGTTCGCCCGCGGGGTGGGATTCGCTGCCTGCTCCGCGGGCCATTTCATAGTGTGTTGTTGGGTTGGGGCGGATGCCGCGGGGTATCCGCCCCCGCTTTCACCCCGGTTTCACCCGTCCCTCTCCCCTTCGGGTGAGGGGTCAGCGCCCGGTTTCAGGGCGCCGGTTCTGGCGTGTCCCTAGCGCGTCCCGGACGCCCTGAGTTGCTCCAATCTGCCTTCCGCGTCGCGGGCCTCGGGCTCCAGTCGGAGCTGCCGGAGGTTGTCGGCCGCGCGCCGCAACAGTTTGGCCGCTTCCGGGGCCCGCTCCGGTTGGGTGGCCAGGAGCGATCCCAGCCCGGCGAGGCTGAAGGCCACGCCGCGGGGGTGGCCGAGGGCTTCGAAGCTCGCCAGCGCTTGCCGCCACGTGCGTTCTGCGGCCGCAGGGTTGCCCTGCGCCTCAAGGATGCGGGCGGTGGTGACCAGGACGCTCGCCCCTCCCGCGGGATCGGTCGCCCGGGTGAAATGGCGGGTGGCCTCGTTCGCCGCGGCGAGGGCTTCGGCGGGGCGGTCTTCGCGCAGGCGGAGGCGGGCGACCTCGAGGGCAAACACCCCGGCGAGCGGCGGGTCTGGCTCCAGTTCAGCCGCCCGCGGCAGCAGTTCGGCGAGGCGGGTGCTTGCTAAGTCGGGCGAAGGACCCAGGGCGTAATCCACCTGCAGCAGGCCGACCTGATTGCGCCACCAGGCGTTGGTAAGTTCCAGGGCCGCGTTCATCTGCGCGGCGGATTCGAACAGGGCGCGCGCCTCGGTGAGTTGGCCGAGGATGCGTCGGCAGACCCCTTCGTTGTGGCGTGCGAGGGCGATATCCGCGACTTGGTTGAGCAATTCGGCTTGCGCGCCGGCTCGCCCCCACCACTCCGCCGCCCCGGCCCAGTTCTCGGCGGCCTGGAGTTCACCTGCCTGCTGCGCGATTCGTTGGGCCTCGGCAATGGCGCGGGGCGGGGGTGGGGCGGGAGGACGGCCTGCGCACCCCGTCGCCACGAACACGAACACGAACACGAGCACGAGCGTGTGCGCGAGGCCAAGCAGGAGCGCCGGCAGGGCACCCACGGAAGCGCGCCGCCGGGCCGCGGTTCTCAGGTTGGGTTCAGCGTCGGTCCGCATCCAGACTGGGGAAGACCACGCTCTCGAGTGGTGGGTTGGTCGGGAAGTTGAAGGCCTGACGGAGGAGCCAGTGCCGTTTCAAGCCCTGGATCATGTCGTCGGCATTGACCACCAGGGAGGAGACCTCGCCGAGCACGAAGCTGTTGGCGTTGACCTGGGCGGCGAGGTTGCTGGTGACGAGGGCCACGCTGTCGAGGGTGAGCGCCATGCGGCGGGTGAGGTCCTGGAGCTGAGCCTCGCTGGTCCGGATCAAGGCCGTGGTGTTGGTGAGGGTGGAATCCATGCTGGTGAGGGTTCCGCTTACCTGGGCCTGAAGGTTGGTGGTCAGCAGCATCCGCCCGATGGCGCCGTCCTCGGCGCCGAGCGCGGCGGTGAGGGTCTGGAGGTTGGTGAGCGAGGGCTGAAGCTGCACGAGGGCCAGGTTCGCGTTGGAAGCCGCCTCGGAGGCCCGGACCAGGACCTCGGCGACCTGGTTGGTCAGCCCGGGGATGGTCAGCGCCAGCGTCCGCACAATGCCTTCGGCGTTCTCCGCCAGCGACGGGGGTTCGTCCACGTTCCAGAGCCAAACCCCGTTCTTCAGGGTCCTCAGCAGCACCAGCTCGTTGGTGTTCTTGTCGTTGCGCCCGGTCCGATCCTCCCAACGGATCTGTTCCCCCACGGTGATGAGGCCGAGGTCCGGGTTGCCCTTGCTGATCTCCAGGAAACGGGCGCCAAAGAAGTCCGACGAGACCACCTGCACGCGGGAGTCCGTCAGGATGTAGCCGAAGTACGGCTCCCAGATCTCGAACCCCACGAACACATTGTACTGGTTGTCCACAAACCACGGGTTCGGCGGGTTCGTCTCGACCTTGCGGATCCGGCCGATGACGCGGCCCAGCAGGCGGACGGGATCACCGGCTTTCAAGCCGGTGGCGTCGCGGGTGTAGCAGTAATACGCGACTTTGTTGATGAACCACCCGCGCTTCTTGCCGGTGTGGATGATGTAGGAGGTGAAGCCGGCGACGACCAGCAGGGTGGCGACGACCACGAACAGGCCGACCAGTCGCTCCACGCGACTCATGCGCGTGCGCAACTGGGGGGTCAGGTCCTGCAGCGCCATGGCCCAATCATCCGCTTGCCCTCGTGGGACGCAACCCCGCGTGAGCGGTTCCGCCGGGTTCCGTTGGACCGGAACCGCGCTCTCGGATCCCGATCCGGTCGGCCGCCCCCGGCGACTGCCCGGAGCCCCCGACCGGGCGGGACCCTCCGCCGCTCAAACGCCGGGCTGCGAGTCGAGGTGCCACCGGCCGTCGACGACCCTCGCCACGTGGTCGGCAATCTCCCGCCAGGGGTCGATTTCCTGGGCGGCGACGACGATCGTGCGGGGAGCCCGATCCACGGGGCACCGACCGGCCGCGCACCCGGCTACAAAATCGCGCCACCACGCCCGCTCCTCCGGGAGCAGGCCCGCCGCGGGATCGTCGAGCAATAATACCTCCGGCATGAGCATGAGCGCGCGGGCCAACGCAACGCGCGCGGCGATCCTTCTGGGCAGTTCGCGCGGGAGGCGGCGGAGGTGGTTTTCCAATCCGAGCTCCGTGATCACCGACTCCAACCGGTGTGCCGGTGCCTCGCGGACGTGCCGTGCGTGGTACAGCAAAGGCAGCGTCAGGTTCTCCAGGACGTTCAGGTGGCTGAACAGGCGTCCGCCACCGCCGAAGACCACCCCGATCCGGGCCCGGCGCGCCACCTGGTCGCTCTCGCCCAGCTCGGCCAGATCGCGGCCGAATAACCGGTGCCGTCCCCGAACCGGACGGATCAGGCCGGCGGCGACGTGCAACACGCTCGATTTGCCCGTCCCGGGTCCCCCGCCGATCAGCCACCGCTCCCCGGAAAGCACGCGCCAATTGACCCCACGAACCAGAATGGTTTCCGGGTCGGTCGGCGTTGGCACATCGATATCCTCGAGTTCGAGGACCGGGACCGGGTCGGGCTCGATGCGCGTGTCGGCGTGGGGTGGGGTGACGGTCACGCGATCAGGTAGATGACGAGGAAGAGCATGTCGAGGATCAGTCCGAACAGCACGCATTGCGTCACTGCGCGGGTCGTCGCCTCGGCGACCTGGTCCAATCGCAGGGGCCTGGCGAGGCCCTGGTAGCAGGTGATGATCGCGATGGCCGAACCGAACCCGCCGGTCTTGCCCAGCAGCAGGACGAAGTCCTCCCATCGCAGGGCTTGGGCGATCTGGTCGATGTACTCCATCGGCGTGAGGGGCAGTTGCTCGAGGAAACAGAAGAAGTAACCACTCACCAGCGCGCCAATCAGGAAGTAGACCGTCAGGCAGAACACCGACACGGCGAGACCGATCACGCGGGGCATGACCAGGAAATGGATGGGGTCGATGCTCAGTGCCTCGAGGGCTTCGACCTCGCCGGTCGCGCGCATGGTGGCGAGCTCGACCACGGTGGCGGTTCCCACCCGGAGCAGCACGAGGAATGCGACAGCCAGAGGGGCCAACTCCCGGAAGAGCACCACCACCACCACCGTACCCAGCATCTGTTGCGCGCCCACCTGTCGAAGCAGGCTCACCGCCTGGCCGATCAGGACGAACCCGACGACCAGCGAGAGGAGCCCCACCAGGGGCAGCAGACGCAACCCCGCCCGGCGGATCTGTCCCCAGATGAGAGGATGGACCACCGTCCGCGCCCGACCGAGCTTGGTGAGGCTGGTCGCCAGCACGATCAAGCCGAAGGCGAGCAACCGGCGCGTCGTCTGGCTGGCGGTCCGCACGGGGCGGATAGCGAGGTCGATGGCGGCATCCAGCCAGCGGGCCAGCCTCGATTCCGCTGCGGCCGCACCGGCGCGGGGTTCGCTCACGACGACAGGGTACGGACGGCGGCTCCCCCGGGTCAAATCAGGGTCGACTGCCCCGAGGGGTTCTCCCTTCGGATACTGCTCCGCCGTGGACCGCTGGTTCCCAACGTGCCGCGCGCTGGCCTCGCGGCTGACGCCGGGGCTCTCCCCTCACGCCAGAACTCCGTGCAGCACTTCCCCGTGCACATCGCCCGCGACCTGCTCCCGCATGAACCGCTCAGAGGGCTGGTCCTCGTTGAAACTGCGGATCACGTAGTCACGGTAGGGCCAGGCGTGGTCACGGAGGCGGTCATACTCGAACCCCGTGCTCTCGGTGTAGCGCACCACATCCAGCCAATGCCTTCCCCAGCGCTCCCCGTATTGGGGCCGGGCGAGAAGTTCCTCCACCAACCGCTCGAAACGGCCCGGGTCGGGGTCCCGTTCGAAGGCCGCCACTGCCTCGGGCGAGGGCGGCAGCCCGATCAGGTCGAAGTACACCCGCCGGATCAGCTCCCGCGGTGTGGCCGGCGGATTGGGTGCCAACCCCTTCGGCTTCATCCCGGACGCGATGAACGCATCCACGGGGTGCCCGACCGCGGCCAGCCAGACTGCCCGGCACGTCAGGTGGTGCAGGAGCGAAAGAATCCCCGATGCTTTCATTGGGCGGGTGGCAGCAATGCGCCCTCACCTGCCCGAAGCGGCCCACGGCTGCAACGATGCACTGTCCCGGGACACGGTTCCGGTGGGCGTACAACGCCGGCGGCCATGGCGACTACGCCACCGTGAGCGCGAAGACACCCAGGAAGTGACCGGGCCACCAAGCCCGGCGCGTTCGGCCCCGGGTCGCCAGCCTCTCCCACCGCCTTCCCTTGGCTGGCGTGGTCGAGGCGCCGCAGGTCCACCTGATTCCGCGACCGGCGTGATCCGGTCCCGCCTTTGGGCGATCCCTACGTCTCGCGGGCAGACAGGGCCTCAAGAGCCTTCGGCTCGGCCCGGGGCGGCGCCAGCTTGGCCAGTTGCGTCACCGCCTCCGCGAAGCTGGTGACGACTTCATCCGCGCCGGATTCGCGGATCCGCCGGGTGGCGTCGGCGACCTTCTCGGTGGCGCCCCAAAGACCCACCATGATCCGCTGCTCCGGCAGGACCGCCCGTAGTTTCAGGCAAAGATGACGCGCGTGGAGGACCGTGGACGGGGCCACCACCGAAATGCAAACCACGTCCACGCCCGCCTTCCCCACCAAGCCCACCATCTCCTCGGTCCCGAGCTCTAGTGGAGCGGTTTGGGCCTCGAAGCCTTGCCGTTGAAGCAACTGGACCAGCATCGTGCTGGCCAATTCGTCGCGGTCGGCCCTGGTGGGCAGGCAGTAAATGCGACAGATGGGAGCGGCCGCAGTCGCCACGGGGCCTTCACTGGCGTTGGTCTCGGACCGGTCGGCCCGGGACGCACCCAGGTCGTCCACCAGATCACGCAGGCTTTGCTCCACGATCCCGCGCTGGGTTTCGTCCAGGAGTTGCTGCCGGGAATCCATCTCCACCGCGCTGATGACCGGGATCAGCACGGAATCGTAAAGCGCCGTCAGCGAGTTTGCCTTGAGGTAGGTTTCCACCAGTTCCATCTCGTCCTCCGCACCCACCGTGAGCAGTCGGTAGTAGCAATCCTCGGCCGGGGTCAGGGCCTCCTCATCGCTCAGCAACACACTGAGAAAGGAGAGTTGGGGGATGTACCGCCCCATGACCACGAGGCAGACTGTCAGCGGCGTCGCCAGCACCAGGCCGACCGGTCCCCAAAGCCAGGTCCAGCAGACCGCCGCGAAGATGAGAGCGATCGGGAACACCCCGGTGCTGGAGCCGTAAAGCCACGGTTCCATGACGTTGTTGCTGAGCAATTCAAGCACCACGAAGAGGCCGATGGTGAGCAGCGGCATGGTCCAGCCCGCCGAGACGGCAAGGGTGAGAGCAATCGGGATGGTCGCCGCGATCCAGGGCCCGACGTAGGGGATGAAGCGCAGCACGGTCGCGGACGCCCCCCACAGCACCGCGTTCGGCACGCCGATCAAGTGAAGTCCGATGGCCACGCAAACGCCATAGGTCAGGTTGACGACGAGCAGCATGAGCAGGTAACGCCGGACCCGGGCCCCCGCATCGTCCATCGCCTGGCTGGTGGCGCTGATGCGGCCCTGTCCGATGATTCGGATCAGCCGGCTCCGCAGTTCCTCGCGCTTCAGGAGCATGAAGATGACCAGAAGCAGCACGAGCGCGGAGGTGCCCAGCGGTCCGAGAAGCGGCGCGACGATGAGTTCCAGAAGTTCGAGTGGGCTGGCCTTCGAGGCCTCGACCCGCTGCAGGGACGGGGCAGGCCTGACGCTCCGTTCGAGGAGGAACGCCGTCGCGGGCGTCGCGGGGTCCGCGGCCGCTTCCGGGGCGGCCGCACCGGGCAGATCCTTCTTCAGCTCCTTCACCACCTCGGAGAACTTGGTGAACCTTCCACCCGTCGGCATCTTGATCGAGCGCAGCTTGGTTTGGATGTTCTCCTTGTAGTCCGGCAGTTTCGAGGCGAGATCGACGAGTTGGCGCGTCAGCACCCAGCCTCCGGCTGCCGCCGTGCCGAGAATCAGGGCGACCACGGCCAGGACCGCC
>JBBQML010000214.1:0-7354 GCA_038328885.1 Verrucomicrobiota bacterium
TGATCACGATCGGCAAATTGGGTGGGTATCTGAATCGCAAGTGCGACGGTCACCTTGGATATGAGAGTTTGTGGAAGGGCTACGCTCGATTCCCCGATAGGGTCGCAATCGTGACGCTACGAAAGGCGGCGGAATCAAAACATCGATGAATGCGCCGCGTCGCTTTTCCGGGGCAAGGGCAGGGGAAGCGGCGCTCGTCCGGTTGCAGCGGGGTCTTCGTCTGGGTGGAAAACCCCTCACCCGGGAGCAGGTCCATGAGCGCCACTTGATTCCTGGACACCAACACCCTCCTGGACGCCTACTACCTGGATGCGCCTGCCCAGCGTGCCGTGGCACTTCGCTCTGCTCTCGGAGGATTTCAGCCACGGACAGGACTACGGCGGGGTCCGTGCGCTGAATCCCTTTCGACCGGCGTGAGTCTGCGACTCGATTTCCACTACCGTCCCTCCATGACCGCCCTCCCGCCGCCCGCCCCTACCCTCGCCCCCATGCCCGAGGCCGTGACCAGCTTTGGCGGCGTCGCGCACGACGGCTGGCTTTACGTTTCCGGCGGGCACAGAGGGGAGCGCCACGAGTACTCGGCGCCCATGGTCTCTGGGGCCTTCCACCGCCTCCGCCTGGAGGAGGGAACAACCTGGGAAACGCTTCCGTCCGCGGAGCCAGCCCAGGGTCTCTCGCTTGCCGCCCATGGCCACCACATCTATCGCGTCGGGGGCATGGCCGCCCGCAATGAGCCCGGGCAGAAGAACGATCTCCACTCCAAGGAGTCTCTCACCCGTTACGATCTCCGCCGCGGGGTCTGGGAGGATTTCGTCCCCCTCCCCGAACCCCGTTCCAGCCACGACGCCGTGGTCCTCGGTGACACGCTGTATGTCGGCGGCGGCTGGACCCTCGCCGGGGCCGCCACCCCGGGCGCGTGGCGGGACAGGGTCTTGAAGCTCGACCTCCACGCCTCGAGCCCCCGCTGGGAGACGATCACCCAACCCTTCCACCGTCGGGCCCTCGCAATGGCGGCTCTCGGCGCTCGGCTCTACTTTCTCGGCGGCATCGATGCGGAGGGTGAAACGCTGCTCGCGGTCGACATCCTCGACACCCACACCGGCATTTGGTCCCGAGGGCCGCAACTGCCGGCAGGACCGATGAATGGATTTGGCGGTTCGGCTGTCGCCCAGGCTGGCCGGGTCTACTTCAGCGGGATGAAAGGCGAACTCCATCACCTCGCTCCAACCGCCACCACGTGGACGCTGGCTGGCAAACTCCAACACGCCCGGTTCTTCCATCGCCTCGTACCCGCCGGAACCACCCAACTCGTTGCCGTCGGCGGTGAGGGCAGCGAAGGAAAACGCAACGATCTCGAGGTGCTGACCCCGGCCATTTCCGGTGCCGAGGGCCGGTTACACGGCGGAAACGGGGAGGTCATCCAGTGATTCTCAACGACCGGCAAATCACCGCGCTCGCGCGGCGCGGCCTCATTCGTCCCTTCGTGTCGAACCTGGTCCGCGTGGCTGAAGATCAGCGGCCCGTGCTCTCCTTCGGCCTCTCCAGCTTCGGGTACGACCTTCGTCTTTCGGATAAGGAGTTCCGCATTTTCCGTCACGTCCCGGGCACGGTGGTGGATCCGAAGGACTTCAATCCGCGCAACCTGGAGCCGGCCCCGCTGCACACCGATGCCCACGGCCGGTTCTTTATCCTGCCCGCGCGCAGCTACGGCCTGGGGGTCGCGGTGGAGCGACTGCATCTGCCGGTTAGCATCACGGCGATCTGCCTCGGCAAGAGCACCTACGCCCGCTGCGGCATCATCGCGAACGTGACCCCCGCCGAGGCTGGGTGGAAGGGCCACCTCACCCTCGAGTTCAGCAACAGCAGCGCCGCCGACTGCCGGCTCTACGCCGGCGAGGGTGTCGTTCAGGTGCTTTTCCTCCAGGGAGAACCCTGCGTGACCAGCTACTCGGCACGCGCGGGGAAGTACCACGATCAACGGCAGCGGATCACCCTGCCGAAAGGCTGAGCGTCCGAGGTGGGGTCCGCCACGCTTCCCATCGAATCGACCGGCGACGCCTCAGCCCTCCGGAGTCTGGAGAAGGAGTTGCAATCGGTCCCGCAGCACGGGCGGCAGTCGCTGCAGCCACGAGGCGTCCACCAACCCCCACATCGATCAGGTCTCGCAGATGAGTGCGGTCCTTGCATCTCCTGGGGTCACATCTCCGATTTTGACAAACCGGCTGCCGAAGATCCGATGCGTGGGACCACGTGAGCCCGCGGGGCGCCAGACCCGGTAGGTAAAGAGCCTTATGTCAAATTCAGAGATGCGACCCCAAACGCTCGCTCACACCCGTTGCACCGGCATTGACACGGTGGCTACCAGTAGCTACACGATGGGGCGTGCAGACTGTCGGCGTCAAGGTTCTGAAGAACAAGCTCAGTGAATACCTGCGCGTGGCGGCCATGGGCGAGACCGTGCTGGTAACCGACCGCGGCCGGACGGTGGCCGAGATCATTGCGCCGCGCGTGCCGGCCGATGCCTCGACTGCCGAAGCGAAGGTGGGCGAGTTGGTACGGCAGGGACTGATGACCCCGGCATCGCGCGTGCTGCGCGGTCCGCCGCCTCGCATGCCCCTCGCGCCGCTGGACGAACTGCTGAAGGAACTCGAAGCCGATCGCGTCGGGCGATGATCTACCTCGATACCTCGGTCGCGCTGGCCGCCTTGTTTGCGGAGCGGCAGCGGCCGCCGGCTCGGCTATGGCGCGAGGCCCTGGTAGCCAGCCGGCTGCTCGAGTACGAGTTGATGGTTCGTCTCCATGCCCGTGGCTTGGGGGCCGGTGCGGTGGCTGCGGCACGCGCACTGCTGGACGGCGTGGCGCTGGTCGAACTTGTGCCTGCCGTACTGGTCCGCGCGCTCCAACCTTTCCCGGTGCCGGTGCGCACGCTCGATGCGATGCATCTTGCGACGATGGATTTCCTGCGCAGCCAGAGCCAGACGATCGTGCTGGCCACCTACGACCAGCGCCTCGCGGCGGCGGCAGCGGCCTTGGGTTTTCCCCTGGTGCCCGACTAAGCCAACATCAGGGAGACTTGGAGGGAGACTTGGGGTCACATCTCCGATTTTGACAAACCGGCTGCCCAAGGCCTTATGCGTGGGACCACGTGAGCCCGGGGGGCGCCAGATTCATTCGTTCGGCGAGGCGGCGGGTCTGGCCCATGGCGCGCCGGATCGGGTCGACGCCTCAGCCCTCCGGAGTCTGGAGAAGGAGTTGCAATCGGTCCCGCAGCACGGGCGGCAGTCGCTGCAGCCACGGGGCGTACACCAACCCCACATCGATCAGGTCCCGCAGATGAGTGCAGTCCTTGTCGCAGAAGGCCACGAGTTTCATGCGCACCAAACCTTCCAGGGTCACGAGACGGAACTGATCCCCCGGCTCCAACTCGGTCACCTCCGGCGATGGCTCGGGACTGTCCTCGCGAACCTTCTCCGACGCGAACACCACGTGCACCGCGTCGCGAGCGCTGGCCTCGGCCCCATCGAGAAAGAGGTCGCGACCGCCCGGCTGTCCCAGGCTGGCCACCCGGCGGTACGTGAACCCGGCCCCTGCCAACGCCTGCCTGGCCAACTCCAAATCGGCTCGACGGAGCAGAATATCCACGTCTCGCGTGTTGCGGACGGCCGCTTCGTCCACTCGCGACACCCACGCGGCGACGGCATTACCCCCGGCAACCGCGTACGGAACCACGGCGTCCTCCAAGGCTTTGACCGCTCGCAACAGGTTGCCGAGGATGCGGATAAGGTCGCCGCGAACGGTGCAGCAAATGCACCCGTTGTTCATTTCGAAGATCTCCTCGTCGGCATTGATGACCAGTCCATGGTCAATGCCGATCTCGCCAAACTCGTTCTCGATGACGGCGATACGTTGGCCGTGTTGTTCGGTAAGCAAGCGGTTGAGGAGCGTGGTCTTGCCGGCACCGAGAAACCCGGTGAGGACGGTGACGGGGGATGCGTGCGTCGTGGGACATGGGTCGGGGGTCGGGGGTTATTGAATCCGTCAGGCGGGTCTCGGGTGGAGGGCCGGGACGGCGCTGGCGGGGGACGTTTCGGGAGCGGACGGGGCCGGCACGGGTGCGAAGGGTTGGAGTTCCTCGCCGTGCCGGACGAGCCGGGCGCTGTTGAAGACGACGAGCAGCGAACCGACATTGTGCAGGATGGCGGCAACGATCGGATTGAGTCGGCCGGCCGCGGCGAGCGCCAGGCCGCCAACAATGAAGACCAAGCCGAGGAAGAAGTTCTGGTGGATGACGCGGCGGGCCTCCCGGGAGAGGCGGACGAGGAATGGCAACCGGCGAAGGTCACTGTTCATCAGCGCGATCGAGGCGCTGTGGATGGCGACTTCGCTGCCGGCGGCTCCCATCGCAATGCCGAGATCGCCGGCGGCCAGCGCCGGGGCATCATTCACGCCGTCGCCCACCACTGCCACCCGCAAGCCGCGGGCCTTCAATCGCCGCACAAACGCCACCTTGTCCGCCGGCAGGCAGTCGGCCTCGACCTCCGAACAACCGATCTCGGCGGCCACACGATGCGCCACGGCGGCGCGATCGCCCGAAACCAACGCGATGCGGCGGGTGCCCAATTGCCGCAACTCCTCGATCGTCTCCCGACTCTCGGCCCGCACGGTGTCGCGCAGGCCAATCCAGCCAAGGCAGCGCTGACCGGCCCCGATGAAAATGAGGCTGAAGCCCTCGGATTCGGCCACGTCGACGGAGGCTTCGAAATCGCCAGTGACACCTTCCTGTCGGAGCCACGATGCCCGACCGACGCGGATAACGGCGCCGTCGAGGGTGCCGGTGACGCCGCGTCCCGCGATCTCGCTGAAATCGCTGACGGTAGGGAGTGGCACGTCAGCGTCCTGGGCGAGTTGGACCAAGGCCCGGGCGACGGGGTGGGTGCTGAACTGCTCAACCCCAACGGCGAGGCGAAGCAGTTGTGCCGGGCTCAAGTCCGCGAGGGGATGCAAGCGGGACACGGCGAGTCGGCCGGTGGTGACCGTGCCGGTCTTGTCGAAGACGAACGCGTGCAACCGGGAGGCCACCTCCAGATGCGAGACGTTCTTGACCAAAACACCGACCCGGGCGGCAGCGGCCAGGGCGGCGACCATGGCGGTGGGCGTCGCCAGCACGAAGGCACAGGGGCAGGAAACCACCAGTACCGAGATCACGCGGTTGAGGTCGTGCGTGAGCACCCAGACGAGGGCCCCAACCGCCAGGACGGTCGGGGTGTAGAACCCGATGTACTCGTCGATGAGCCTCATCACCGGGAGTCTGGTGCGCTCCGCCGCCAGAATCAGATCGCGCACCTTGCCCAGCGTGGTGTCCTGACCGGCGCGAGTGACCCGGACCTCCAGGAGACCGTTGAGGTTCTGGCTGCCAGCGAAGACGTCGTCCCCTTCGGCCTTGTCCACGGGCAGCGACTCACCGGTGATGCTGGCTTGGCTGACGGAGGCGAGACCGGTGACGACCCGTCCGTCGGCGGGGATGTTATCACCCGGGCGAATGCGGATCAGCTCGCCGACGCTCAGGTCACGTGCCGCCACGTCCTCCTCGCCTGCCTCGGTGAGGCGCCGCGCGCGGGTCGGCGTCAGGCGGACGAGGGATTCGATCGAGGCCCGCGCTCCCGCGGCAGTGCGGGTCTCGATGATTTCACCGAGGAGCATGAAGAACGCGACCAGGCCCGCGGTGCGGTAATCGCCGGTGGCAAACGAGGCAAGGAAGGCGAGGCTGACAAGTTCGTTGATGCCGAGTTCGCCCCGGCGCAGGGCGAGGGCCGAAGCACGAAGGATGGGGGCACCCAGGAGCAGAGCGCCGATCAGGGCACTCCCCGCGGCCACGGGGCCGGAACTCGTCCAAAGTGCGCCGAGGAGGTAGGAGTTGACCACGAACACGAGGCCCACCGCGGTCCAGAGCAGTTGGCGGGAGGATTCGCCCCGCAGGGAATCCGCGGACTTCTCGTCGTTGAGGAGGGTGGTGACTTGCATGGAATGAGGGAGGGCGTCGAGTCGAGTCGAGTCAGCGGAGTCGGGTGCGAAAGAACCGGGGCGAAGGCAGCGACGAAGCCAGCGGGTAGCGGGTCACCGGTGCGGTGGCCAGGACCTGGGCGAAGGGGATCCAGTTCGGCAACGCCGAACCCGCCTCCAGGACCCAGTTCAAACCTGGATGGGCTTGCAGGGACAATTCCAAGCCCCCCCCTGACGTACGTTCCAAGCTCAGCACGGGCGGCGGGGGGGCCTCGACTTCGAAGAAGAAGTCCGTCGGTGCCGAAACGATCGAGACACTGCCCGAACGCAGGGTCCCTGACGCGAGCAGTTGCAGTCGGTAGAGGCCCGGCGCGGAGAAAGCCCAGTTGCAGTGGAGGTGACTGCCCAAGGGAATGGTCATCGCGTCCGCGGGACCCACGCCGTCCCGGGTGTCCATGACCGTCACGGGCCGGCCGAAGGCGTCGTCGAAGAACAACGTGAAGTGACCCGGACCATCCAAGGCCGTCAGTTTCAACTGCAGGCTGCCGACGAACTCCGCGGGGACGAGAGTTCCACTGCCGATGCCCAGCCAAAGGACTTCCCCGTTCTCCTTCTGCGGCAAGACCCAGGTCGTGGAGCCGGCTTCGCCCAGCAGGTTGGTGAAGGCCGGGAGGTCGGGAACGGGGTGGGCCGCCGGCAAGCCGACGTGGATCCGCAGGGTTGCCGGATCTGATTCGCCGCTGTCGAAGTCGTAGTGGACCAATCGCAACGCACCATCGCGATGGACGATTTCGATATGCGTGTGGCCCGAGACCGCAGGCACCAGGGGGGCCAGCGCGGCAAGGAGCAGGGCGGCCGATCGTGACGGGAGTCTCATGGCGTGGGGCGAGGGTGGGATGGAATCCGGAGGGGGTTCCGACCCGGGCATCGACAGGACGCCCGGGCCGGAACCGGAACTGACTCAGAGTTTGCGCAGGCGATAGAACATCGCCCCGCCGTCTCCGGGTTGGGTCAGGAGTTTGCGCCCCGTTTGCGCCGCGGCATGGCCGCCGCCAACCGTTTCAACGGTCGGCGCCGTCACCACCGCCGTCCAAGGACCTTCGGGGGTGATGGCCTCCTCCAGGACATGGCCATCGGTCACCAGCGGCATCGCGACGGTGATGCTGCGGGCGATGGACAACTGCGGTTCGCCAGCCACTCGGTAGAGGAAGGTGACCACGCCCGACTCGAGCATCGGCGTCGCGCTGCCACTCGTGTCCACCAGCTTGAACTTCAGCGTGTAGGTGCCGGGGGCAGTACCAGGATCGGCCCACACCACCGGCGTGAATTCGAGAGAATCGCCATCGCCGATCGC
>JBBQML010000215.1:0-7325 GCA_038328885.1 Verrucomicrobiota bacterium
CCGGCATGGACCCGGTAGCCGGCCAGGTCGGGCTCACCGTTCGGGTCCCACCGGAGGCGCACCGATGCTGCCAGACCAGAACACGCCAGCAGCAGGGGCAGCAGCGCGATGACGGTCCTACGGAACATAGACGATCGCGGCGGGTCGGTAGCCGGTCACGGCGGGGAGCAGCCCGGGGGTGGTCCAGATGGCCTCCGCCGACGGCGGGGCCTCGCGTCCGTCGGCAGCGTAGGCGATGGCCACCGAGCGGTAGGTCACCCCGGGGGCGCCCTGGAACACGAAGGACGTGGCGGCCGGGTTGGGAACCACGTTTGTCAGCGTGTAGACCCCGGGGGCACCGGACCCGAACAGGAGTCGGAAGCCGGCGACGCCGTTCGTCGGCGGATACGGCGCCCAGGTCATGGTCGTGGTGAATGATCCGGCCGCCTGGGCAATGGCAGCGGCAGTGGCGGCGGTGAGGGCGAGGGCAAAGCAGATGCGGGTCTTCATGGTTTGATGGGGGTCTCGGAAAGCGGCTACTCGGCGAACACGTCGGCCTTGAACGCCCACTTCGGAATCTCGATCTGCTGCGGCCCCTCGGGGTAGCCGGGCCACCGGCCGGTCTCCACGCAGCCGTCGTAGGTGGCCAACCGGGCGGCGTTGACCTCCCGTGCCCAGGCGAGCGAGTCCGCCCCGATGAAGTAGCAGGCGCACAGGTAGGGGGGCGTCTTCTCGACCACCCAGAACACGAACTCGTTGCGCGTGTCCTCGGGGAAGAGTCGGTTCCAGAGGTCGAGGTAGTGCGCGGCCTGGCACGCGTACCCGAACTCGATCATCGCCTTGGCAAAGGCGGCAGGGGAGGCATCCCCGGTGGTCTTCACATCCGCGAGGCAGTTCCCGGACGGCACCACATCCATGCGAGCTTTCCGGATTGTCCGCCCTTCGCCGCCCGTGCGGCAGAAGATGCTGACCTCGGGCAGTGAGCCCTCGCCCAGCGCCTCCTGGGCGAACGGATGAAGCGATACGGACTTCGTCATCCCGTGGAGGGCGTCGTAGTCCGCCGACGAGATGATCGTCTTGTTCGCCGCCTCGGCCTCAGCCCGCCACGCCTTGCCCTCGATCGTCGTGAACTTCATGTCCCGGGGCTTGATCGCCAGGTTCGGGAGGGTCTCGTCCGGCGTGAGGATCAGGGTGTGGGTCAAGGTCCCCAGGATCATCTCGGGCGACGGGTCACGCGGCTCCTTCAGGTACGCGACCAGGTGGGCCGGAGTGGGGCGCAGGCGCTTCAGCATCGAGTTCGAGACCCCCGGCGCCGCAAAGTACGTCGACGGGGCGATGCGGAAGGCGCCCTCGGTGTTCTCGGACCACAGGCCCGTCGGGGTGATCAGGTGTTCGCTCATGGGGCGGCAAGGGTCAGTAGTTGAACTTCGGCGCCAGGGGGGTGGATTCAGGGGCAGCCGCCTCGGCCGCCTCCTCGCGCTCCCGCTGCGCCTTGGCCTCCTCGCAGAGCTTCAGGAATCCGGGCCACGACCTTCGGATGGCGTTCGTGACGTTGGGATGGCCGGCGCCGATCTCCTGCAACGTGCGGCAGTCTCTCGTCGCCTCGGGGAACATCCGCTGAACCACCCGCAGCGCGTCGGCCGGGGGGATGCCGGCTCCCCGGATCGCGGTGACCAATCCGCTCACGTCGCTGGGCGCCCGGACGGGTTGTTCGGTGGCCGCCATAGCGGCAGCCGGCGGGTTCTCCGGGGGCGGGGCCGATTCAACGGCGGCGGCCTCAGGGGGTGGCGTCACTGGGGGAACCTCGGCCCCCGGAATCTGGTCGTCGGCCGGGACGGGGTCGGTGCGTCGGAACCGGCGCACCTTGGGTCCTTCATCCACAGTGGCGGGCTTGGCGGTGGCAACGACCTCCTCGACATCGCCGTCCGGCGTCGACTCCCCCGTGACGAACTTCAGGACCTCCTTCGCCAGCCGGCGCTCGGCCTTGCCCAGGGCGGCGTCCGGTCCCATGCCGAACAGCTTGATGAAAAACTCGAAGTCGGCGCGGTCCGGCTTCCCATTGAACTCCCAGGTCGCGTGGCATTTCACCGTCGCGCTCTGCCCGTCGGCCGAGAGCTTCGGCAGTTCGTAGAAGTCGCGCACCTTCGCCAGCCCCTTGAGCTTTCCGTCCTTCAGCTTGCGCTGGAGACCCGCTTTGCAGGCGTAGAACCCCGAGGCGATGATGTTGAACTCCTGGCCCACGAGGTTGAACCCGCGCAGCTTCGCCTCGATGACCACCTCGCGGACCACGTCCAGGCCGTAGGCTTTGGGGTTCGGGTTGCTGCGCGAGGGCCGGCGCGGGTCCTGGTCGGTCTTGAAGCCGAGCCCGGTATTCATCAGCGCCATCACCGGCGCCATGACCTCGTCCGAGAGGAGCAGGCGCATGTCGACGACGGCTTGGGCGACGGCGAGTTGGTGGGCCAGCCCGCCGTCGGTGCCGGCGTAGAGTTGGGCGCCGGAGGCGACTTCGTCGATCTGGTGGGCGATTTCCGCGAGCGAGGCACGCTTCGCGAGGGTCTTTTCAGTGGGCATGGGTGTGGGTCCTGAAGAGGCGGGTTGGCTGGGGATTCCGACGGAAGAAAAGCCGCGCCGGTAGCCCGTCGGACGGAGGGCGTCCGGGGCCGTCGAAAGGACTTCCCGGCGCGGGTGCGGGATGCCTGGCAGGGTTGCGACCTTCCCCGTTTGCACGTCGGGTCGCGCGACGCATGTCGAAGCGCCGCACGGCGGAGAACCTCCGGGACCGAGAGGGCCGTGCGGGGAGGGCGAGCGGGGATACGCTGTGACGAACCTCGGGCCCGGAAATCGAGAGGGACGGGTTCAAATCAGGCCCGCCTTCCGCTTCAGAAGCTTCTCAGCTGCGGCGGTGTGGAAGTAGAGCGTGCCGCCTCCGCGCTTCGCCCCCGGGTTCGCCTTGACGTACGGGACCTTCCCGCCAAGCAGCCAACCCATCAACCCGGCCACCGTCGGCGGCGGGTCGAAGAGTTTCGAGGCGATCCGAGCGTGGATCGTCCTCGCCGTGGCGGTGTGCGCCAGCGGTTTTTCGGCGGCGTCGGGGGGCGGCTTGGTCACGCGCCCCTTCTACCATAAGCCCCATCCCCGCGGCATCGCCCCCGAAGGCTCGGGAAAGGCGCTTATTTGTTGGGCCAAAGGGGGGACCAAAACGGGCGTGCGCTTCGCCTCCGGGCGCACCCCAAATCCTTGGCGTAACCAATTTGCATTCAGTGAATTAAGCTGCGGAATTGCAGCTCGAAAGCGCCGCAGGCTCGGGCGCAAAGCGAAATTGGGACATTTCCGTCGAACGAATAGCTCCCAATGCTCGCCAATGGTTCCCAATGGGTGCCGCTACCCTCCGGAGGCGGTTTGGGCCGGTGTCGGGAAGGGGAGGATCTCGCCCCGCCGTGGGGTGGAACTGGGGAGGATCGCCGCCCACCTCTCGGCGAGGCTGGTCGCCCAGCCAGCGCTGTAATGCTTGCGGAGGATCGATTCGCTGTTGCCGAGTCGATCCGCAACGGCAGCGTACGACCCGGTGCGGCGGATCAGGGCGCTGGCCGCCGTATGACGGAGAACGTCGACCGGCCATTCAGCGATTCCGGCGGCCTTCATGATCGCGACCATGTCGCGGCGTCGGCTCATCACCGGCATCTGGAGCGGCGCGGCAGGGTAGGCACGCAGCCAGTCGTTTAAAGGGCAGTCCTTCGTCGGCACTGTCCGGGGAGTGTGGGTCTTCGAAACCTCGGCGCGGATGCGAACTTCCCCGTCCTCGATGTTCACATCGTCCTCGCGGAGCTTCGTCGCCTCCACAGGTCGGATGCCGCCGAAGAGAAGGAGCGCGAGGTGCCGTGTTTGGCGTCCTTCCTTGTACCGCTCGGCCGTCCGCATCAGGACGGTGCATTGATCGGGCGTGAACGTCGGCGGGGTCTTTCCGCGCTCTCGCTTGATGCGCACCGCGGTCGCTGGGTTCGTCGCGAGCCACTTCCGGGGAGGTTCCATGCACCAGGACAGGAAAGAACTCACCGCCCGTCGCTCGTTGTCCCGGGACACTGCCGTCATCTTGCGCCCGTCGAGCCACTCCCGGAGGAAGTCGGGTGTGATGTCGCTGATGCGTGCATGCCCCGAATCCGTGACGAACCGTGCCATGCGCGTCCGGAGATTCACGCGGGTCGGCTCCCGCAACGTCGAAGTTGGAAGCCACGCCTGGTACTGCTCGAAGGCGTCTCTCAGGCTGATCCCCGATCCCGCCGCCGCGGCGGCCGAGTGATTCTTCCCGTGACGCAGCCACCAGCCCAGTGCCTCCGTCAGGTCGTCGCCAGTGGCCTTGTGGAACAGACCTTCCGCGATGCGGAGTTGATCCCCGGAGAGCCACGTCGCCCGTAGAGCCTCAGTCGACACGACGTTCAATCGAGCGGACTCCAGTTCGTGGCGACAGCTTTCCGCTTTGAGCCTCGACTCGAAGTTCCTTCGGATGCGCTCGCCGTTGAGCACCCCGAAAACGCGCCACGATTGCGTCCCCGTCGCGTTGATGAAGGGTTTGACCTTCAACCCTTGATCGCCTCCCTTTGGGCGTCCCCGGTTGGGTCGACTCTCGGACTGCTGCCCCGTGCTGCCCCTCTGGTTCCTCATATCACCATATTGGCACACAATGCTGGCAAAAAGGCAATCGTAAAGGCAACTGCCAGACATTATTAAGCAAATGCCAATGAAGTCTCAAAATGCGTAAGACTTCCCAAGCCTGAGACGAGGGTTCGATTCCCTTCACCCGCTCCACCCACTCTCCTTCAATCACTTAGCTGGAATCCAAGAGCAGAAAACGGCCGATCCAGAACGAAAATCAGAACGGCCACAGGAAATCCGGCACCCGTGCCTCCCGCTGCGGCCCTGTTGGTGCGGCATCGGCACCTGTCGTCTTCTGCCCCCTCCCCTCTCCGTCTTCGGCTCTTGGTTTCCAACCTGGGCGGGAGTCCGTCCGTGCCAGAACAGGCGGATGCCGCCACCGACTGGGACGCGCTTGGTAGCCTCGGGGACGTTGGGTTTCCGCGTTTCCGCCTGAGCCACGCCAGCGTTGGGCGATAGTGAGAGCGGCACGGAGCGTTGCCAGCGGAGCCGGACGACGACCAAGAGGGACCGACCGAAGGTGGATGGGGTGGATCACACCGCGGCCGGCGGCACCCGCCCCAACTCCACGGCACGAATCCGCCGGGCAAAGTCGATGGTGATTCGCACCCGGCCCCCCGGAATCCGAATTCCGGTCCCGGCGATCCTGCCATACAGCGACCCGGAACCCGACCGTGGTACTTGGTGAGGGCGACTGACGAGCCACCCCACCTGCCGAGACCTGAAAGGCCCGGGGCCGACGGGAGATGAAACAGGGACGGAACACCAGCCCCACAAGCCCCCCGGGGGGTAGCGGGGTCAGGGGGGGGCCCACTCCTACGCGATAGGTACCCCCGCTGTCGGATTCTACGGGACCCCCTCGATTCTCGGCCCGCGACCCCAACGGACGTAGCCGGTGATCGAGGGCGCCCTCTTGTTCAATCGGAAGTCCTCCGGGCCTCCCCACGTTGGTCCGGTCCGGTCCTTATAAAGGAGGACCGGACCGTACACGATGGGGGACAAGTCCGGTCAGTCCGGTCGGTCCGATTGGAAGTGGCCGGACCGATCGGACCTCAATTCAAGCAAAGCGCGAAACCAATCGAGTTCCGACTGTCCGGGGAAGACCGCGACTGAGGAGGCTGCATCTTTTGCACCGCGAGGGATGCCCCGCGTGTCGCCGCGTGAGGCCGGGAGAACCCTGGCCCGTGAACGGGACCGACGAAGACCGGCGAACAGGAGACGGCGCGGACCGCCCACCGGGGGAGCGGGACCACGGGTGGTCCAAGCAAACGCGCCACGGGTCCCCCCGCCTTCGCCCTATGCGCACCCCCTGAATTCTGTCGAGTCCTACGCCGCTTCCTGCCGTGGCCCGCGGGAGTGTCTTCTCGGCGCCGACGGCAGCGCCTTCAGGAGGCTCGCGGCGACCTCTCCCCGGGCCCGGGCCGAGGCGATCACCGTCCGGGCGAGCCGGGCGATGTCTGCACTGTCCAGGCTGCCGGCCCGGTCGCGGGCCCAAGCCTCGACGAAGTTGTCGAGACCGCGGAGTTGCGTGAGCGCCCCTGCGACCTCGGCGGCGAGGAGTTCCGGGCATTGGCCCAGGAATTCCTGTCCGCGTTCGAAGGCCCCGGTCCTGACGAGGTCGGAGGACGGGTTGGGGATAGGTCCATCGCCCCCCACACGGTCGCCGCGGGCAACAGGGAATGCGTTCATGGCTCATTGAAACACGGCCCCGACCCCGCCGCCAGACCCTCCCCGCCCGGTGGCCCATTCAGCAGGGAGCCTGGGACGACGCCACCAGCCAGTCCGGCTCTCGCTCTCTCCGTCCTCGGGGCGGCCTCGGACCCACCAACTGCCAGTCCGGCCACGCCGGCCGATCGAGTGCGCGAGGCCCTTGCGGCCTCGATCGCCCCGTGCCGGTTCAGGTACGGGGATTGGGGACGCGACGTGACGATGGCGGTGGCGACTCGAGGGAGTTGGGATGGAGGTTGGTGGAGGTGGTGGGGGCGGTGGGAGGAGTGGGATCTGCGTTGACGAAAAGAACCAGATTCAGGCCCTGGACCGCACGCAACCGGGATTACCCTTGAAGCGCGGGCGCCGTGGAACAATGACTCACGACTACAAGCGAAACGGAACGAGAACGCTCTTTGCAGCACTTGAGGTGGCGCAGGGCATAGTCGTTGGACAGTGTTACGCTTGGCATCGCCACCAAGAATTCTTGAAATTCCTGCAACGCCTGAATGGCGGGTTTCCGGGCGACCTGAAGCTCCGGGGTCCGAACACCTCCGACACGGCCTATTCCACCTGTACCCGATAGAAGAACGCGGCCGAGTGGGTCACCGAATCATCAACGAAGCGGTTCTCGGGTGCCGTCGACTGCACATGCTCGGCCACGGGCACCCAGCCACCCGTGACCCGATCCGAGCGCAGCAGGGTGTACAACCGGTTCGGCACGCTCCCCCAGCGCACCTCAACCCCGGCAGACGCCCCCGCGGCGACCCCGGTGATCCTCAGATAGGACGCCGGATCGGTCGGGGAGGTCCCGGCCCGGTACTCACCGAGGTTCGACAGACCGTCGCCATCAGGGTCGGCCACCGCATCCGCAGGTGCGAGCGGGTTCAGGCCCCATTGCCGTTCCCACGCGTCGGGTATCCCGTCGCCATCGCTGTCGATGAACAGGCTCACCGCGAAGGTCGAGGTGTTGTTCGAGCGGTCCACGT